>NZ_JBFROI010000019.1:0-93320 GCF_041471405.1 Vibrio sp. 10N.261.52.C11 | reverse complement strand
CTGAGCTAGTATCGCATTAGTTAGTCGCAGCTCTTACTGCCTTGGGCAACAGATAGCGCTTAACTGTAATGTGGTTGCGGGAGCCGGATTTGAACCGACGACCTTCGGGTTATGAGCCCGACGAGCTACCAAACTGCTCCATCCCGCGTCCGGATGCATCAATTAAGTTGATGATTCTTCCCTCTCTCTTCGAAAAGAAAGTGGAGCGATACATCGGGTTCGAACCGATGACCTCAACCTTGGCAAGGTTGCGCTCTACCAACTGAGCTAGTATCGCATTCGTTATTCGCTGTTCATACTGCCTTGGGCAACAGATAGCGCTTAACTGTAATGTGGTTGCGGGAGCCGGATTTGAACCGACGACCTTCGGGTTATGAGCCCGACGAGCTACCAAACTGCTCCATCCCGCGTCCGAATGCATTATTTAAGTTAATGACTCTGTTCTCTAAAAAGAGAGAATTTGGAGCGATACATCGGGTTCGAACCGATGACCTCAACCTTGGCAAGGTTGCGCTCTACCAACTGAGCTAGTATCGCATTAGTTAGTCGCTGCTCTTACTGCCTTGGGCAACAGATAGCGCCTAACTGTAATGTGGTTGCGGGAGCCGGATTTGAACCGACGACCTTCGGGTTATGAGCCCGACGAGCTACCAAACTGCTCCATCCCGCGTCCGGATGCATTGTTTAAGACAATGAGACTAAACCATTTTCATTCTGAGCAAAGCTCTAAGAATAGAATTTGGAGCGATACATCGGGTTCGAACCGATGACCTCAACCTTGGCAAGGTTGCGCTCTACCAACTGAGCTAGTATCGCATTATAAAAGGTCTTTCACCTTTCGATTACCGCTTTCGCCGTAACCTACAAATTGGAGCGATACATCGGGTTCGAACCGATGACCTCAACCTTGGCAAGGTTGCGCTCTACCAACTGAGCTAGTATCGCAATCTGAAAACGTCTTTCTCCGTTCAGGGCTGCGAATTATAAGAGCATTTTTTTGTGATGCAAGTCCTTAATGCAAAATTACGAAACTTTTTACTCAACTGCTGTAAAAGCACACAGATTTGCAAAAAAAACGGCTCTTATGTCCCTGAAAAGTTAGATAAACGTGATCATTTTATTCGACTAGATGTTAATAATCGTTTTTCGGTAGTACTGCAGCTCGGCGATCGACTCTCGAATATCGTCTAACGCAAGGTGACTTCCCGACTTAGAAAAACCATCTAACACTTCAGGTTTCCAACGACGAGTCAGCTCTTTCAGAGTGCTTACGTCAACATAGCGGTAGTGGAAGTACTCTTCTAACTCTGGCATGTGCTTGTATAGGAAACGGCGGTCTTGACCAATGCTGTTGCCACAAATTGGTGACTTACCTTTTGGTACCCATTTTTCAAGAAACTCAATGGTTTGTTGGATGGCATCTTGCTCTGAAACCGTGCTTTCTTGAATTCGCTTCACAAGGCCGCTGCCAGTGTGCGTCGTTGTGCACCACTCGTCCATCTTGTCCAATTCACTCTGAGGTTGGTGAATAGCCAAAACAGGTCCTTCAGCCAGGATGTTAAGCTCACTATCAGTAACGATAGTAGCAATTTCAATGATTTTATGAGTTTCAGGATCAAGTCCTGTCATCTCTAGATCAACCCAAATAAGGTTCTGATCGCTAAAGGACATAAGGCGTCGCCTATTTGTTTATGTGTAAAAGAGGTACTATACCCAAATAACTATACTCAAACTAGCTTTAGGACCATCGAAATCACGTGGTACCAGCAACATCCTGTTTGAGTCCCCAATCATCAAGTTAGATGTGTTAAGTGAAAAATTGTGGCTAAAAAAAAGAAGTTAACCAAAGGTCAAGTACGTCGTGTACGTAGCAACCAGAACAAGCGACTCAAGAAAGAAGATTCTATCCAATGGGATGAGAACATGCTTGGCGGAACCAAAAGCGGACTCGTGATTACGCGCTTTGGCCAACATGCTGATATCGAAGATCTTGAAACTAACGAAGTTCATCGTTGTAACTTACGCCGTAGTATCGAGACTTTAGTTTCTGGTGACCGAGTGACTTGGCGCGCAGGCTTAGAATCAATGGCCGGTATTTCTGGCGTTGTGGAAGCGGTTGAGCCGAGAACTTCAATGCTGACTCGCCCTGATTACTACGATGGCCTAAAGCCAGTAGCTGCGAACGTCGACCAAATGGTTATCGTATCGGCTGTGCTACCAGAGCTATCACTTAATATTATCGACCGTTACCTAATTGCTTCAGAAACGGTAAACATCGCGCCGCTTGTTGTACTGAACAAGGTCGATCTACTGACTGATGAGCAGATTGCTGAATACCGTGAAACACTTAAAGAGTACGAGAAGATCGGCTATAAAGTGATGTTCGTGAGTAAAGAGTCTGGCTACGGCATCAAAGAGCTGGAAGCTGAACTCAAAGACCGTATCAACATCTTTGTTGGTCAATCGGGTGTGGGTAAATCAAGCCTAGTGAATGCATTAATGCCTACGCTAGACATTGAAGAAGGCGAAGTCTCTGAGAACTCAGGTCTTGGTCAGCACACAACCACGGCAGCTCGTTTATACCACTTCCCTTCTGGTGGTGATCTGATTGATTCACCAGGAGTGCGTGAATTCGGCCTATGGCACCTAGAGGCCGACGAAATCACTGAAGCCTTTATCGAGTTCAAGCCTTACCTTGGCGGTTGTAAGTTCCGTGACTGTAAACACATTGATGACCCAGGCTGCATCCTGCGCGAAGCGGTAGAAAACGGAAAGATCAGTCGATTACGTTTCGACAACTACCACCGCATCATTGAAAGCATGGCGAGTAACAAAGATAACCGTCAGTATTCACGCAACAAAAAAGCCGATCTCTAATCGCGTTTTTGTGAACAAATGTGTGCATTTACTGACAATTGGCGCGAATTTAAGTAACATCTCGCGCCCTAAACCGTCATCGACAGATTTAATTGAAAAACAATTAGCATTGGAAAATTAATACAATGGATAAGATTAAAGTTGGATTGCAGTACTGGATTCCACAACATGGATTAACTCGCCTAGTCGGCAAACTTGCGTCTGCTAAAGCGGGCGGCTTAACGACAGCGATCATCAACTGGTTCATCAAGCAATACAAAGTGAACATGGATGAAGCTCTGCATAGCGATCCAAAACACTTTAAAACATTCAATGAATTCTTCGTGCGTGAATTGAAAGAAGGCATGCGTCCTATCGCTGAAGGTGAGTCTGTTATTGTTCACCCTGCAGATGCACGTGTGAGCCAATTTGGCCCAATTACTGACGGTCAACTGATTCAAGCGAAAGGCCATAACTACTCAGCTCGCGAGCTATTGGGTGGTGATGCTGCGCTAGCGGATGAATTTAAAGACGGTGAATTCGCAACGCTTTACCTGTCTCCAAGTGATTACCACCGCGTGCACATGCCATGCGACGGCACACTGCGCCAGATGATCTACGTTCCAGGTGACCTTTTCTCAGTTAACCCGTTAACGGCAGAAAACGTTCCAAACCTATTCGCACGTAATGAGCGTGTCGTTTGTATCTTCGATACGGAATTTGGCCCAATGGCACAAGTGCTGGTTGGCGCAACGATCGTAGGTAGCATTGAGCAAGTATGGGCAGGTACCATCACCCCACCTCGTGGTAACTCGGTTTACAAATGGGATTACCCTGCACAAGGTGACAAAGCAATCATCTTGAAGAAAGGCGAAGAGATGGGCCGCTTTAAGCTTGGTTCAACCGTTATCAACCTGTTCGCTAAAGATGCGATCAAGTTTGACGACACTATGCAAAATGGCGAGAAAACGGTTCTTGGTACACCTTTCGCGCACATTGCTGGCAAAGAAGCGCAAGCAAATGACGATGTTGTTACCGATTCTGCTGAGAACACTGACCAAGCTTAACAATTTGAGTTAACTCATTTAAGCTTTCAAGGCGCGTTACTTTTTCTATTTCAGAGAAGAACGCGCCTTTTTCTTAACTCTACCGATTCATTTGCTACTCAAGCTCTAACAACTCAATCTTTCAAACCCTGCCCAGCCACCTGATGCTTCTCACTCTTGTCTCTAATTGCCCAGATAAAAGATTGACCAAAAACAAAACAACTGTCGAAACCTTAAACAACTTTTTGATTTTCCAACCCGTCTCCAAGTACCAGAAATCCAGATAACTTACTCTATTTGAAGATATTTTATTTATAGGGTCTTTGTACATGCCTAAACTCAATGTTGGCGTTCTGGTCAAGCTGTTGATTTGTTTTGCGATTCCCTTAGGCGTGTTATTCATGCCGATAGATTCAATACCAATCGATGATCTCACGCTGATTCAACACCGCCTGTTGGCGATATTCTTATTAGCAGCCCTGCTGTGGGTGCTTGAACCTGTTCCGGTATTCGCCACTTCCATTTTGATCATTGCGCTTGAACTGGTGATGATATCTGACAAAGGTTTACACCTATTTAGAAATCCACCAGCGGGGCACGATCTCGGTGAGTTAATCAAATATACCGACATCTTCGGTGCATTTTCGTCACCGATCATCATCCTTTTCATGGGTGGTTTTGCTCTTGCGATATCCGCATCCAAGTATGAACTCGATAACAACCTAGCTCGAGTGCTTCTCAAACCATTTGGTACAGAACCGCGCTTCATTATGCTCGGCTTAATGCTGATCACCGCCGTGTTCTCAATGTTCATGTCAAATACCGCAACGACGGTAATGATGCTTGCACTGCTCGGCCCTATCGTGGCATCTGCACCAAAAGGCGATATGGGTATCAAAGCGCTCGTGTTGTGTATTCCAATTGCTGCCAATACTGGCGGTATCGCAACCCCAATCGGTACACCGCCCAATGCCATCGCGCTGCAATACCTAACGGGTGAAAATACCATCGACTTCCTCAGCTGGATGATGATGGGCTTACCCTTTGTGATCATCCAACTCACCATCGCTTGGTTTCTTCTACAAAAACTCTTCCCTTCTAAAGAAAGAAACATGGTGCTCAAGCTTGATGGACAATTTAGAAAGAGCTGGCGACCGATTGTGGTTTACATCACCTTCGCTGCGACAATCTTATTGTGGATGACCACCAAACTGCACGGCATGAACACCTATGTCGTGTCTATCATTCCACTGGCTGTGTTTACGCTCACTGGCATCATGGGCAAAGAAGAACTCAAGCTGATTAACTGGGATGTGTTGTGGCTGGTCGCAGGTGGTATTGCGATTGGTATTGGCTTAGATAAAACAGGCTTAGCCGCTGCACTCGCACACGCAATTGACTATGAATCGCTGTCACCTGCAGCTGTGGTACTGACATTGTCTATCGTGTGTTGGTTAATGGCGAACTTCATGTCAAACACTGCGACGGCCAACTTGCTGATGCCGATAGCCGCTGCAATTGGTGCTTCCATGGAAAGCCTAGTTGCGATTGGTGGTCTGCAAGGCTTGCTGGTTGTGGTCGCCTTCTCTGCGTCACTTGGCATGATTCTGCCCGTATCGACACCACCAAACTCACTGGCCTACTCGACCGGGCTTATCGAAAGCAAAGACATGGCGAAGATGGGCATCATCTTAGGTATTGTGGGCTTGCTGATGGTTTACCTCGCCCTGTTTATCATCACCTAGTACGTTAATCCCTACTAATGCCCTTCCAGATAGTAATCACGTCTTTGCTATCTGGAAGGTTTAGTGCATATTGAATCCCCCACTTCTACATTTTGACACGGACGTACACTTCAATGGGATTCGAATGGCTGGCTCTTGCTGCCGCTTTTCTTTGGGCTATCGCGAGCCTGATGTCAGTAAAGCCTGCTCAACACTTAGGTTCTTTCGCCTATAGCCGTTGGCGCATGGGTTGCACTGCTATCATCTTATCGAGCATGGCTTGGTTTACTGGTGGCTGGTCAACGGTCGAAGCAGACCTAGTCACGCCGATGATGCTGTCTGGGCTAATTGGCATCTTCATTGGTGATACCGCCCTATTTGCTTGTTTGAACAGAATGGGACCGCGCCAAGCAGGTTTGCTGTTCTCTTGTCACGCCGTGTTCTCGGCAATTCTTGGTTACTTCCTATTTAGCGAAAGCATGACTTCGGTGGAGCTGATTGGCTCGGCTTTGGTGTTCAGTGGTGTATTAACCGCGATATTCTTTGGTCGTCGAGGACAAGCCAACAACCAACTCGAAACCATCAAGGGCACCGTGTGGATTGGTGTAGCTCTCGGAATCACTGCCGCTATTTGCCAAGCCTTGGGCGGTATTATTGCAAAACCCGTGATGCAAACCAGCATAGACCCTGTTGCCGCTTCAGCGATTCGTATGATTACCGCTTTTGTTGCTCACTCCGCATTTCGTCTAACTGGCGCTAAGCTCTCACGCGCAATCAACCCGATGAATGGTCAAATATTTGCGATTACCGCAGTGAACGGATTTTTAGCGATGGCGGTGGGAATGACGCTGATCTTGTATGCACTGCAAGAAGGAAATGTCGGCATGGTTGCTCTGTTGTCTTCAACCACACCTATCATGTTGTTACCAATACTTTGGCTGTACACCAAACAGAGACCAAATGCCTACGCTTGGATCGGTGCCATTGTTGCCGTAGTAGGTACTGGTATTCTAGTCAGCTAGCTAGTGAAGTTAATTGGCAGCTGATTGGAAACTGAGAGTGAATAGCTAATGACTATTCACTCTCAGTAAAAACAAAAGCAAAAAGTTAAGAACGTGGGAAAGGAAAAGCCGTCACGTCATCGATGTGGTCATAACCTAACGCCAGCATGATCAGACGATCAATACCTAAAGCAACACCCGCACAGTCTGGTAAGCCCGCTTTTAATGCCTCAATCAAGTGATGGTCAATCGGTTGAGGCGATAAGCCCATCTCAATACGTTTGGCATTGTCATCTTCAAAGCGCTTGAGCTGCTCTTGTGGCTTATCTAATTCATGGAAGCCGTTTGCTAACTCGATGCCTTTGAAATACACCTCAAAGCGATCCGCCACTCGCGAATCCTCAGGATTAATCTTAGCCAATGCCGCTTGTGAAGCCGGAAAGTCATAAACAAACGCAGGGACTTGTTGGCCTATTTTGGCTTCAACCCCAATACTAAACAGCAACTGCAGCAAGGTATCACGATCTTCTTCAGGGTCAGCTATATCGCTGAGCCCAAGTTTTGCTGCGGCTTGCTTTAGCGTAGCCATCGAATCTTCCAGGGGACACACACCTAACACGTCAATAAAGGCTTGTTGGTAAGTCATTCGCTCTGCTGAGCCCGATTTAAGTACCTGCTGTAACAGCAAATCCATTTCATCCATCAGGTCATGGTGATCAAAGCCAACGCGATACCACTCCAACATGGTGAACTCAGGGTTGTGGTAACGGCCATTTTCTTCATTCCGGAAAGACTTACAAATTTGATAAATACAGCCACTGCCGGCCGCTAATAGACGTTTCATATGAAACTCAGGGCTAGTCATAAAGAATAGAGGCTGACCGTGCGCATAACCCGGCCCTACGAATTCAGTTTTGAAAGTATGCAAATGCACGTCCGTCACCGTGGCGTGGCTCATCGCAGGCGTATCCACTTCCATCACGTTTCGCTCAGCAAAGAACTGACGGATTTGATTAAGGATATCAGCACGTTGCTTTAACTGCTTAATGGTTGCGGCTGGTTGCCATGTTGAGTGCATTATTAAGTTCCATATTACTGAATTCTAGGCGACGGAAATTACCACCTTTCGCCTCTTTTGTAAGCTTCTATCTTTCTATAGATGGAAGCAAAATGTTGCTTTAATGAAGCCAGAAAATTACGTTCTACAATACAATTATCAATACAGCTTTCACATCCACATTGATAACAAAAATCATACTCAACAAGCCGTTAACACAAGTCTTGTGGGTTAATCGTTATCAACAATTCATTGCCGTGATTGCAGTCACATAACCTATAATTTCTATGCCTCCATATGCACTACCGACCTAAAAACCCAAATGCATCAACTTTTCGAATACCTTCCTCTCTTACACTGAACCTACCACTTAAGGCTTAGGGGTGATAAACGGTTGATGCCGTTTAAGTACTCTCTAAATGCTTTTTATAATAACAAGCGGAATACTCCGCATCACACTGGAGAATAACTGTGAAGACAATTACCACAGATATCGCAGTCATCGGCGCAGGCGGCGCTGGTCTTCGTACAGCTATTGCTGCGGCTGAAGCTAATCCTGAACTGGAAGTAGCACTGATTTCTAAAGTTTACCCAATGCGTTCGCACACGGTAGCGGCAGAAGGCGGTTCAGCAGCGGTAATTAAAGACGAAGATAGCCTAGATAACCACTTCAACGATACTGTTGGCGGTGGCGACTGGCTATGTGAACAGGATGTTGTTGAATACTTTGTTGAAAACTCGACTCGCGAAATGATCCAAATGGAACAATGGGGCTGCCCATGGAGTCGTAAAGAAAACGGTGAAGTAAACGTACGCCGATTCGGCGGTATGAAGGTAGAGAGAACGTGGTTCGCAGCGGATAAAACCGGCTTCCACATGCTTCATACTCTGTTCCAGACTTCGATGAAGTACGACACAATCAAACGATTTGATGAGTACTTTGTGGTGGACCTTCTCGTAGAAAACCAGAGCGGCGTTGAAGATGGCGAAGTACAAGGCCTAATCGCGATTCACATGTCTGAAGGTGAGCTTGTTACCATCAAAGCAAAATCTGTTGTTCTAGCAACCGGCGGCGCAGGTCGTGTTTACCACTGTAATACCAACGGCGGCATCGTAACTGGCGACGGTATGGCAATGGCTTATCGCCACGGTGTACCACTGCGTGATATGGAGTTCGTTCAATACCACCCAACAGGCCTACCGGGCACTGGCATCTTGATGACCGAAGGTTGTCGTGGTGAAGGCGGTATCATCGTCAACAAGAACGGCTACCGTTACCTGCAAGATTACGGCATGGGCCCTGAAACTCCAGTGGGCGAGCCGAAAAACAAATACATGGAACTGGGTCCACGTGACAAAGTTTCTCAAGCATTCTGGCACGAGCAGCAGAAAGGCAACACCATCAAGCACCCACTTGGTGATGTCGTGCACCTTGACCTTCGCCACCTTGGTGAAGAGTACCTGCAAGAGCGTCTACCGTTCATCTGTGAGCTAGCAAAAGCGTACGTAAACGTAGACCCAGCAAAAGAGCCAATCCCAATTCGTCCAACCGTTCACTACACCATGGGTGGTATTGAGACTAACGGTACCTGTGAAACTCGTATTAAAGGCCTATTCGCCGTTGGTGAATGTGCTTCAGTTGGCCTACACGGTGCAAACCGCCTAGGTTCTAACTCACTGGCTGAGTTCGTAGTATTTGGCCGCGTTGCTGGTGAAGAAGCAGTGAAACGCGCTGCTGAATTCAAAGGCTGGAACGAAGAGTCTATCGCTAAGCAAGTGAAAGCGGTTGAAGAGCGCATCGCAGGCATCTTGGCTCAAGAAGGCGACGAGAACTGGGCTGATATCCGTACTGAAATGGGTCACACCATGGAAGCGGGTTGTGGTATCTACCGTCAAGAAGACTTGATGCAAAAGACCATCGACAAACTCACTGAACTGAAAGCTCGCTACAAGAAGATCAGCATTAAAGACAAAGGCAAAGTATTCAACACTGACCTACTTTACGCTATCGAAGTGGGTTACGGTCTTGAAGTTGCAGAAGCGATGGTTCACTCAGCGATCCTTCGTAAAGAGTCTCGCGGTGCACACCAACGTCTAGACGACAACTGCACAGAACGTGATGACGTAAACTTCCTGAAACACTCTCTATCTTTCTACAACGAAGATGCAGCACCAACCATCGACTACAGCGGCGTTAAGATTACTAAATCTCAACCTAAAGCTCGTCTGTACGGTGAAGCTGCAGAGAAAGCCGCTGCCGCTGAAAAAGCAGCAGAAGAGAATGCGAAGAAGAGCGAAGAGGAGCAAGCATAATGTCAGCGAATCGAATCCAAAAAATTGAAATCCTGCGTTATGACCCTGAGCACGATGCAGAACCTCACTTTCAAACCTTTGAAGTTCCGTTTGATGAAACCATGTCAGTACTTGATGCGATCGGTTACATCAAAGACAACCTAGATAAAGACCTGTCTTACCGTTGGTCTTGTCGTATGGCGATTTGTGGTTCTTGCGGCATCATGGTTGATGGCGTGCCAAAACTGGCGTGTAAGAGCTTCTTACGTGACTACCCGAATGGCTTCAAGATTGAGCCTTTGGCTAACTTCCCAATCGAAAAAGATTTGATTGTCGACATGACACCGTTCATCGAACGCCTTGAAGCAATCAAGCCTTACATCATTGGTAACGACCGTAAGCCAGAAGACGGCACGAACATCCAAACTCCAGAGCAAATGGCGAAATACAAGCAGTTCGCTGGCTGCATCAACTGTGGTTTGTGTTACGCAGCATGTCCTCAGTTTGGTCTAAACCCTGAGTTCATCGGCCCTGCGGCACTTGCTCTTGCTCACCGCTACAACCTAGATAGCCGTGACAATGGTAAAGCTGAACGTATGAAGCTTATCAATGGCGACAATGGCGCTTGGGGCTGTACGTTTGTAGGTTACTGTTCTGACGTATGTCCGAAGAAAGTAGACCCAGCGGCTGCAGTAAACCAAGGTAAAGTTGAGTCTTCAATGGACTTCGTTATCTCGATGTTCAAGCCAGACGGATCGCAAGTAAAAACAGCAGAGGAGGCATAATATGAGCAATCGTAAGCCTTATGTTCGTGAGATGAAGAGAACGTGGTGGAGCAACCATCCGTTCTACCGCTTCTACATGCTACGTGAAGCGACTGTACTGCCTTTGATTCTATTCACTCTGTTCCTAACCTTCGGTTTGGGTGCACTAGTGAAAGGCCCTGAAGCGTGGGTGGGTTGGTTGAGCTTTATGGCGAACCCTATCGTCGTTGGTATCAACATCGTGGCACTGCTAGGCAGCTTGCTGCACGCTCAAACCTTCTTCAGCATGATGCCTCAAGTAATGCCAATCCGTCTTAAAGGCAAATTGGTTGATAAAAAAATCATCGTACTGACCCAGTGGGCAGCGGTGGCTTTTATTTCTTTAATCGTTCTTGTTGTGGTGTAAGGAGCTTTCGTTATGAACACAAATTACAAAGTAAAACCTGTTAACCACAACCCACAACGCTCTGACGAGCCAATCTGGTGGGGCCTATTTGGCGCTGGCGGTACTTGGTTTGCGATGATCACACCAATCACGGTTCTAGTGTTAGGTATCTTAGTGCCAATGGGCATCATCGATGCGGACGCAATGAGCTACGAGCGTGTGTCTGAATTCGCCACCAGCATTATCGGTGCGCTATTCATCATCGGTACGCTAGCACTGCCAATGTGGCACGCAATGCACCGTCTTCACCACGGCATGCACGACCTTAAGTTCCATGTCGGTGTTGCGGGTAAAGTTGGCTGCTACTTCGTTGCAGGCCTAATCAGCGCATTGTCTGTTATTTTCATTTTTATGATTTAACAGTTAAATAGAAAACGCCTAGGTTTGACCCTAGGCGTTTATTCTATGCTAGATGATAAGTCTATATGCGTTACGGCGATTCAAACCCCACAAATCGCATCACACCCGAGAATATCTCAGCTTCTCCCTCTGCCGGCGCAGGGTTGCTCCAGGTTGGATCGCTCCAGAAGGATTTAGTCGTAATATACTCTCCATCTTGATCAACCTTATTCCAGGTGTCTTTGGCTCCTATAAATTCCTCTTCGGTTATGGTTAAGGTCACCTCACCATTCAAAATCACCCAATCGAACCCGAACAATCCCTCATCATCGTCAAAGTAGCCAGTACCGTTACTATGGAACACAACCTCTTCTTCAACTACAGCCATGACGGTGCCATTTATCTCCCAAAGATCGATGAGCTCCCAACGAGAACTTTCACTGCCATTACCTGTGAAATCAGACTCTATAAACTGAGCACCACCAACGGTACAGTTGGCGACTGCGCTGTCATAGTCCGAACGAGTGCCAAAGTCAGAGGGTTGGTCCGTAAAATCATCCCACGGTGAATCACCATCCTCACAGACCGTTACTGTTCCCTCGTAGGTAACATTTGTAAGCACCTCCTCTGAACCATCCCTAGAGATAGTTAATTCGTCATCAGTTTGTGATACAAGTACCCATTGCTCGGTTGAGGTATTTTCATAAGTTACCACCATGGTATTAGCTGAAGTTTGCATCCAACTGTTCCCATAGGTCTCAGTGCCGTCATTGCCGATGTAACTCATACTGCCATCAGCATGGAAGAAGAAGTTGTTACCATCGTACTCCCTCAATACCAAGTTAGTCGGGTCAAACTGCAGAGCGTTTCTATCTTGTTGCACCACGGTATCTGCCCATATCCAACTTTCAGTCACACCGCCTAACGTTTCTTCCTCGAAGAACTTAATTGACCAAGTTTGCTCCATTGACTCTAATAACGCCCAGTAAGTCGTGAAGCTCTCCGAATCATCAGAATAGCTGATCTTAATAAAGCCATCTTCTATGGTCCAGTTGTCGGTGTAATCTCCTCCTTCGGACTTAATTACATGTACAGTACCATCAGCATTGAACAAGTAATCACGAGTATCTCCATTGCCTTTAACGCGTTGGAAGTTTAGACCCTCGACCATCTCACTGGTAATGTGAGTTCGACCGCCACAATCCGTGATCGCCGTTTCGTAGTCACTCATACTCGGGATAGGTTGCCCCTCAACAGGTTCTGCATCACCGATGTAGCACTCTTCAAGCACAATCGGACGATCTTGTTGAATAATAGTATCCATCCAGATATAGCTACTTGATTGACCGTCCACAACTTCGTTCTCATAGAACTTGATTGACCACGTATCATCCAACGAATCTAACAGTGCCCAGTAAGTCGTGAAGCTCTCCGATTCATCAGAATAGCTGATCTTAACCAAGCCATCTTCTATGACCCAATCGTCAGTATAGTTACCGCCCTCTCCCTTCAATACATGCACTGTGCCATCAGCATTGAACAAGTAGTCACGAGTATTTCCATTGCCTTTAACGCGTTGGAAGTTTAGACCCTCGACCATTTCGCTGGTAATGTGAGTTCGACCGCCACAATCCGTAATCGCAAGCTCATAGTCAGCCATGATTGGGCTTGACTGATCATCGCTATCACCCAAGTAGCAGGTAAATAGGTAATCGCTCAACACTACACCATCTTCTATAGACTGTGCGGCAATACCATTGAAAGCGTACATAGTATCGTCCGACGGTTCAGCACTTGGCGCCTCAATCTCACCTACCGTAAGTTCACCATTGTACATGCTAAAGATCATGGTAGGCGTATCCCCCTCTCCCATGTAGGGCATAGCCTCAACTGGTACGGTAAATTCGACGATATCTTCACCGTGTAATGTGTAACGTAAGTAATCCGCAGTAGCGACGCGACTTGCCGTTCCTGCGTCCCAATCAAAGAAGTAATAATGCGCCGTGCCATCACTCACTAACTCGATATCAAAGTCTAGATAGAGGCCAACAGAGGTAGTAAGATCTGTGGAAACCGACTCACCGACCGACTGCGACACAATAATGTCGTCCAGACTTGTAATAGAGCTACCATCCGTATCATAACCGACGTCAGAGAACCTCACGTACGGACTACCACCCTCCCATAGGAAGTACTGGTTTACGGCTGGAGAGAAGGTAAACATTACCGCTTGTGAGCCTTCAGCGAACCTCGCCTCTTCCATGAAGTCGAACCACTCAAAGTAGACTTCATACAATGCCATACCCGATAGGTTTACCACTTCTGATTCTACTGAATAATAGAAACTGGAATTGTCTTCTGGATAGGCAATAAGTTGCTCTCCAGAGAAGTCTATCGTATAACCTACCGGAGTTTGCCAGCCGTTTTCAGTGAGCTGTACGTCCCCCTCAGCTTCAAGTGGTAGCTGGATAAAGGATTGATCACCACGGTACTGTATGAGTTCCGTAAGGGTTAACGTATCACCGCCATAACTCAAGGTTTCTTTAAACAGAATATCTACGAACGATAGTTCGCTCCAATCGCTGAAGAATCCGTAAAGAGTCCCCTCTTGCTCCGCAAACTCTTGGGCGGTAATAGTCCACTTATTTGGGTCGGTTGGATAAAGGTCTTCACCGTCATAAACGCCGTCTTCATCTGAATCAGCATTATTCGGATCTAAACCTTCGGTTGCATTCTCATGGTTATCGCCTAAACCATCACTATCAGAATCCGCCCACTCTAATGAGTCATAAGGGAAGGCATCGCTATTGTCGCCAACATAGTCACCATCACTATCATCCCATTCATTTGGATCATTAGGGAAAGCATCCTCGTAGTCTTTAAAGCCATCGTCGTCACTATCTTGGTTTAGAACCTGTGTAAGATAGTCTTGAGCTGCTGTCTCGTTTAAGAAGAACATTCCTAGGCTATTGTTCCAACTAAAGTCTCCTTCTGTTAGATCCATGCCCCATGTATCTATGCCCCTACGATAGTAGGCATCGTACCAAGACCAAGGATTATCGACGACCGGAACCATAAGCACCATATCAACATCATTCACTCCGGTAAACGAACCAGGAACCACACCACTATCACCAAGATCCAGTGTAACCAGTGTTGGAATACCAGTATCAGTGAACAGATAGTCTTGTGTTACGACGTGCCATTGAATTGGCCCATTGTCATCGTATTGGAAACTGCTTGTAGGTAACAGCGTAGCGTATCGGCTCAGGCCTGGAATGATTTGGTCATCAATAAGCTCCAACTCTGTGCCAGCAACACGGGCATCCTCTACCTGTTGTGGTAGATCCACAACAGCTTGTGTTCCCCACTCATCAAATGAGGTAGCAACCCAAAGGCCATTAGATTGTTTCTGGTAAACGCGATAGGCCTGTCCGACGTTATCTGTGTCAGTCGTAAATGAATAATCAGTTAATGGGTAGTGCTGCCACTCTATGTGTTTATTTTCTTCCACATCACTAACAGAGCGAGACACTGCATTCCATTCATTGAACAAAGTATTTTTTGGATCACTATCGACAATAAGTTGAGTATTCGTCTCCTCATCTAGAACCGTACGCTCTCCACTTTCAAGAACATCACCATTAATCAGTACCTCTTTGCGGTAGTAATTCCAGTACGCTGTGAGATCGTCCCATTTGCCATCATTAAAGTTAAAGTCTGCGTACTCATGGAATTCACCATCTTGTGGGTTTGCCCATATTGGTGTCGAATATTCGTAGACATAGCTACCATCAGGGATATTATTAAATCGAAGTTCAACATTGATGTAACCGTCTGCACCCCAGTCCTGCTTAGACTCCACGAAACTCTGCACGTAATCCTGCGTTACAGTGGTTAAAGTCTGAGCCCATTGAGCTTGATGGGTTTGAACATCGTCGATATCAAAGCCATTTACCGTGTATTCGGTTAACGTTTCGACCGCTTGAACGCCCTCTGCGACGTCCTCAAATTCCACTGATACACTATGTATTGTATCTATTTGAGATAAGTCATTTGGGTGAACTCTAGATGTTAAGGCTACGCCTTGTTCATAGACACGACCATTACCGCCGAAACCGCCCTCAAGAGATGCATCACCCTCATCGATATAGCGCCAATACGTCTCGCTTGTTTCGGTTCTAGTACCAATTTCAAGAGACATGCCTTCGTAACGTGCAGTACCATCGAGGTTATAGTCGTACGCAAAGGTCTGGATACGAGTAAAGTCATCATTTAACAGGTGATCGACACTTTGTGTCGTGCCATATACCACGTCATCAGCAGTGATATATTGAGTAGTTATGGTGGTAACAATCTCTCCGCTATTCAGTGTCTCAACCATTTCTTCGACCTCAATATCCAGTGTAATGATATCGCGATCTGTTATGTTGAAAATTGCTACATCAGTTGCACTAACATTGGCCACAACATCAGCAATTGACTTATTTCCATCCTCTGGATGAACATCGGCATTATTACCAACGCCATCACCGTCCACATCGACCCATTCGGTCGCATCGGTTGGGAATTCATCAACATCATTGTTGTAACTGTCGTTATCCGTATCGTTTGGATACGGGTCATCCTCGTTATCGCCTAAGCCATCATCATCCGTATCTGCCCATTCGGTCGCATCGGTTGGGAATTCATCGGCATTATTACCAACGCCATCACCGTCCGTATCTAAGGACTCGTTGGGATCCGATGGGAATTCATCGGCATTATTACCAACACCATCACCGTCCGTATCTGCCCATTCGGTTGGGTCATTATCAAATACATCTTGATTGTCACCATAGCCATCAGAGTCATTATCAGCCCACTCAGTTGGATCTTGTGGGAAGACATCATCAATACTGTCTACCCCATCCGAATCATGGTCACCAGCACGAGAACGATCCGTTGGAAACGCATCATTGGCATCAGGGTAGATGTCATCTTCTCCGTCCACCGTATCATCATTTAGGTCGGCATTATTACCGATCTCATCACCATCGGAGTCCAGACTTTCATCGGGATCATTCGGAAAGTCATCTAAGTCATTGGGGACGCCGTCATCATCTGTGTCATTAGAAAAATCGACACCCTCTGTCGCACCACCAACATTATCAAATGTCTTATCGCTATCACCTGCAACTTCTTCAATTTTCTTTTTGATTTCATTATTCACAGATGCAGTCACAGAGATAAACTTAGTCCCTTTATCTTCACTTTCAGCAACTTCTTGCAACTCTTGAGGAGATGAAGGCAAAACATTTGAATCAACCAAGTTTTCAGCGGCATAAGCGGCAGCCTCAACACCTGACTCAACAAAATCACCTAAGATTTCATCTTCATCTAAGCCTAGCTGATCAGCGACTTGCTGAATGGCAGCTTGCTTTGCTGCTTCAACCGCAGCAGCATCGTCAGAATCTGTAGTGTTTTGCTCGATCAATACGTGAACTAGCGTACTCAAAGGGGTGACATCTTTTTCACCTGGAGGGGCTGACATAATATAGTCGTCAGACACCGTAACATCAGGTTCATCTTCATCAATCGTCTGCCCGGAGATCGCTTGCACAACGACAGGGTACTGTTCAGGGTTGTCGACATCGGTGACGTCTAAATCTGCAACTCCGCCATCACCAGAAATAGCATTAGGCTCACCGTCGTCTAAGACGTAGTTACCGTTAAGGTCTAACCAAATTCGAGCATGACGTAAATAACCATCAATTGCAGTCACACTGTATTTAGTCGTTTCAGCTGGGGAGCTGGGAGTCGAGGGAGTCTCACTCGGAGTCGTGGTTGACACGGTTGTATCATCGTCATCACATCCTGAAAGCCCGACGATACTAACCAAACCAAGAGCCAACGTAATTGCATTAAGTCTCATATCAATACCCACATAGTTGCTTAATAACATCGCGTATAAAGCTAGTAGACTCTACTCATTCTAACAATATTGTAATCAGCTTCCCTTTCCACCACACACATTCACAAAATCAATACTAAACAGCCACATATTGTATTGAGATATTTTTGTTGCGATATATAAACGCCAAAAACACCTTGTAAATCTATAAGTTAGATAAAATTTTTGATTTTCATCCAGAATACAACCAAAATATGATACTGGTCACACAATGTAACCTTGTGACCAAGGTGAATCGCATCTGGCTTACTCACTCTTGATTTTCCAGCTCTTCGTATCTCGCATCCCGCATCTCGTTTACGCGAATCTTGATCTTGGGATACAAAAAAAGGCCGCCTAAGCGACCTTTTTCAGATACTTGAAGTCAATTACTTCACACGACCAACGTATTCGCCAGTACGAGTATCAACTTTAACAACTTCACCGATAGCGATGAATAGAGGTACGCGAACTACCGCGCCTGTTGCTAGAGTTGCAGGCTTACCGCCAGTACCTTGTGTATCGCCTTTCAGGCCAGGATCGGTTTCAGTTACTTCGATCTCAACAAAGTTTGGCGGAGTAACAGTGATAGGGTTATCATTCCACAACGTTAGAGTACATACGTCATTTTCAACTAACCATTTTGCTGAGTCAGCGACTGCTTTTACGTCTGCTGCAATTTGCTCAAATGTTTCGTTGTTCATGAAGTGGTAGAATTCGCCATCGTTGTATAGGTAACCTAGTTCAACGTCAACAACATCTGCAAGCTCGAAGCTTTCGCCTGATTTGAATGTTTTCTCTAACACTTTGCCTGACAGCAGTTTACGAAGTTTTACACGGTTAAACGCTTGGCCTTTACCTGGCTTAACGTATTCATTGTCGATAATTGCGCAAGGCTCATTATCTAACATGAATTTTAAACCGCCTTTGAATTCATTGGTGCTTACTGACGCCATGATTTTCTCTTCCACATCTTTGAGTTAATTTCAATGCCGCATATCATAACCCGAAAAGTCGAATCTGTTGAGCAAAACTGGCTCAAACAACTATCGAATGCGATCTCTGACCCGACAAAACTGCTTGAGGCATTGGAAATAGACCCAACACCGTGGCAAGCAGGCTTCGCTGCTCGTGAGTTATTTGCACTTCGGGTACCTCTTAGCTTTGTCGAACGAATGGAAAAAGGCAACCCACACGATCCATTGCTACGACAGGTTTTACCGCTAAGCGAAGAGTTTGAGGTACACCAAGGCTATTCCGCCGATCCTTTGGAAGAACAAGAAAATGCAATTCCGGGCTTACTGCACAAATACAAAAACCGCGCACTGATGATTGTAAAAGGCGGTTGTGCGATTAACTGCCGCTACTGCTTCCGTCGTCACTTCCCTTACCAAGATAACAAGGGCTCGAAGTCTGTTTGGCAAACCAGCCTAGACTATGTGGCTGCTCACCCAGAGATCAACGAAGTTATCTTGTCGGGTGGCGATCCACTGATGGCAAAAGACAGCGAACTAGAGTGGCTAATTCATGCTATCGCACAAATTCCACATGTGAAAACAGTTCGAATTCATAGCCGATTACCGGTTGTGATTCCCGCTCGAGTAACGGATGAACTATGCCAATTGTTAGCTCAAACTCGCCTTAATGTGGTGATGGTGAGCCATATTAACCATGCCAACGAAATTAACTTAGAGCTCAAACAAGCTTTCCACAAGCTTAAGTTAAGTGGTGCGACTCTGCTCAACCAAGGCGTGATGCTTAAAGGCGTAAATAACAGCGCTAACTCATTGAAAGAATTAAGCGAAAAGCTATTCGACGTCGGTGTTTTACCTTACTATATGCATGTACTTGATAAGGTTCAGGGCGCAGCGCACTTCTATATTTCAGATGAAGAAGCGAAACATCACTTTAAAGGATTAATCTCTGAGGTTTCAGGCTACCTAGTACCTAAGTTAACCCGTGAGATTGGCGGGCGCAGCAGCAAGACACCACTCGACCTACACATTGAATAGAGAAGTTGTATCAATGAAACACAATACCTCAGTTGCTCCACCAGCAACCACATCTCAACCAGCGCTTAGGTTCAGCTCAAGAGGTTTCACCATCATCGAGCTGGTCGTGGTGATCGTGATTCTAGGTATTGTGTCGGTCACTGCAGCTTCTAAGTTCCTCAACCTTCAAACCGATGCTCGTATCTCGACATTAAACGGCCTTAAAGGCGGAATGGAGGGCGCAAGTGCTATGCTTTATGGTAAGACATCAGCATTGGGCTTAGATAAAGCAGCTAGCGCATCGATTAATGTTGAGGGTGACAATATCTCAGTGGTCTATGGCTACCCGGCGGCAATCAACAGTGACGCTTGGTCAATGCTAATCGAATCCACGTTTCTGGATGCAGAATGGGGCGTGGGTAATGCAGATTGGTATTTTACGAATAGTAATCACGCAGATGGAAAAATCATCTACGCTCCAGCAAGTCGCAAAAAGGTAGATGAAAACTGCTACCTTGAGTACCAAGAAGCGACAGAGACCACGACACCAGCCTTCACCTTAACAACAAGCGGCTGCTAGGTTTTAAGTAATCTTTATCAATCGTTAAGACAAAAAGTTTTTGTTCGATCGTCCGGTCTATTATTAGCATACTCGGCTCTATTCTAAATTTTTAGGAGGGGTGATATGTCACAATTTATAGAACAAACTCTCAACCTTGCCCCCTTTAGCTGGGCAGGCCTCGCTGCATGCATGCTGTGTGGTTCTTTAATCGGAATCGAAAGGCAAACACGCGGTAAACCCGTCGGAATCCGAACGTCGATTCTGATCATCAGTGGTACCTATTTCTTCCTTACGATGGCGATCAGCCTATCCCCCAACACACTCGATCAAGCTCGTGTGCTTGGTCAGATAATTACGGGTGTTGGATTTCTTGGGGCTGGTGTAATGATGACACTGGATGGCAAGATTCATGGCGTGACTTCAGCCGCAATTATCTGGGTACTCGCAGCATTAGGTATGATGATCGCACTAGGGCATCTTTCCCAATCGGTCATCATCACGCTAATGGCGCTGGTTATCCTACTTGGTGTCGACAAAGTGGAAAATAGCTTCCAGAGCCTACGCCGTGGTGTGCATCAGAAGTGGATGAGAAAAGGCCGCGTGAAGAAGTAGCCTCTCACCTTGAATGAAATCTACTAGACACAATTCCTTAGAGACAAAAAAGAAGCCTAGTCAAACGACTAGGCTTTGAGTTTTTACGAAAGCGCTTAATACACCTGAATACACACCTGATTCTTACCCGCAGCCTTTGCCTTATAGAGCTGCTCATCAGACGAACGAATACTCTGGTTTTCCCACAAGTGCCCTACGCTGTCGAACTTATACAAAGAGTAAAGCGTCGCGCCACCAGACACTGAGATACTAATCTTGTCACCCGTAGGGCATCGATAACTCTGTAGGCTAATGTCGTTTTGAATTCGCTCAAAGATCGATGAAAGCAACTCAGACGATTCACCCGTAATCGCGACAACAAACTCTTCGCCACCAAATCGAGCCACGATATCTTGCTGTCTAACGCTGTTCAGCATCAACCGAGCAACATGGCAAATCACCTCGTCCCCCACTTTATGGCCATGCTGATCATTAACGACTTTGAAATCATCGATATCAAACACGCCAACACCAATAATCGGCTCTTCATCTTGCGCCAGTAATCGAGCCTCAAAACCACGTCGATTCAGCAAGCCCGTTAATGGGTCGCGCATTGCTAGCTCATTTAAACGCTGGTGCTCTTGTCTTGTATAGAAGCGCCATAGCCATAAAACCGAGAGCAGATACAAAACCAACAATATCGAAAGCTGAATCTTCTCCATCTCCAATACATGCAGAAAGTGTTCGCTCTTATCTTCTTCAATACTCAGATATAGCTGGGTGTTAATGTCATCAACATACAGAGGCTTGGAATACGTAAAATCCATAAACCCGTATTTGTTTGCGCCTCGAGTACTGGTGACTTTATAGCCATGGGTAGGGTTCGATACTAGGTTCGAGACATAACCATCGACACCCAATACCCCTTTAAACTCACCATTAACGTAGATTCCTTTGGTTAAGGTCACCACTTTCTGACCTGTCAGGTAGTCATCATATTGGCCGGTATACACCACTTGGTCTTGCCCTTGAGCTAAGCCAAAGCGAATCGTGTTCACCCAATAAGGCCTGCTATTCACAACCGAATCAAAGGTGTCGCCCTTAATGTAACTGGCAAAATCAGAAGGCGAAGAGATAATGAATTTCTCTTTTGAAATGAAATAAATCGCAGAGATGGTATCAATGGTATTGGCAAAATAAGCCATGGTCGGCGCGATGAACAGGCGCTTACCCGCTTCGGTATAAAGGTCCGATTCCGGGTTGCACATCTCGCGAGGGCCAGAGAACATAAAATCAAAACGAGGGGCATGTTGCCCCTCACTGGTGAAGTAACACGTCTCACCCTCGATCTTTTTGTCATGCGAGAATACGTAGGTATCCCCATGCAGTGGATAAAGCGCAGTGATGTTGTACTCAAGCGCATTTATGATCTGTGTGAGCTCCGCTAAAGAGCGTGTCACGCCTTGGTTTTCCATTCCATACTGTTTATCTGATTCTTCCGCTGAATCAACGAGCAACAAGCTCAAAACTACTAAAAAACTGGCGGTCAGGCCTAAGAAAGCCTTTTTAAAATCGACGGTATGGTGGTTAATCAAAGCATATAAATCATCATTGTGAATTTATCGCACATTGTACTTATAAATTCAAACATCGCAACAACAAATATAAAACAATATGCTTATTGGGTGATTTGAGAAGTTTATCGTGGAAGTAGAATTGAATGTAATAACGCCCAAACAAGGGTTTAGGCGTTGATAGGCTTAGTCTTTAATCGCGTATGCGTAACTAAAAGCTAATGCATTAACTGAACGTTGCTCGCCAACCGTAGAACCAAAGGCTAAACGACAGCGTTATTTAGCAAAGTTTACAATCGGGAAGCACGGGAAGAAACCGTTGTCAGCACAGTTGATCAGACCAACTTGTACGCCTTCGATTTTGTTGGTTTTGTTGAAGATACCAACCTGAACCGTAGACACTTCTGAAAGGTTCGCAGCGCCAACATCAACCATAGTGTTACCTTCTGAGTAGTTGACGAAACTCACGTTCGCGCCTTTCACATCATTAGTAATGTTCACAGCACCAAGGTTAACACCCGTTGTTTTACCCGTGTTCCAGTTGAAGAAACCTAGAGATGCACCGGTCATTTCTTGGTTCACTTTTGATGCACCCAAAATACCCAGGTTCACACCTGTGGTCGTTTGCGTCTCAGACATACCAACAACAGCAAGATCAAGACCTTTAAGGTCGTTCACTTGTCCGTGAAGTAAAGCCAAGCGCACACCGCCAACAGCATCTGAGTCAGGTGCGTTGAAGCCATTGATCGTTGAAAACATAACAGGCGAAGAGGCAAATGCCGCCGGTGCCATTACTGCTGCAGACACAGCAAGTACTGAAAGTAGTTTTTTCATTGGGGAGTCTCCACTGACTTATTGTTCACTTGATTAATCCATTTTTAATCAAGCATTTATTGTCCTTTATTCAACAGCTACCCATGTTAAATCAATGTAATAACTGTACTGTTGAATATAAGCCGCTAAATCATAAAGAGCAATGGTTAAGAGCAGATGCGGGATTCGAGTGAACGAGATGCGAAAAGCAAAAAAAACAGAGACCGAAACCTCCGCTCTAACGCTTATTATTCCAAACAAAAATCTAGGCGAGAAAATCAACATGTTTCACAAGCTTATAGCCCACACACTTATTGCCGCATCTAAAGCGATGTCATCCTAAAAAATTTATTGATAAAAGCTCAACAGACCTCAGGTATTCAAAAACTAATGTTCGTAAAATTCTGAAAATAAACTAAATTCTAATATAGGAATAGAACGATATGAAACAGTGGGAATAGCATGGTTAAGGAACCTACGAATAAACAGACCATTAAAGCAATTATTTCGCGTGGTTTTTTGGCTATCGTGTTATTTTTAGGCCTCTATATCTATGTTAGCCATGCTCTGAAGAACTAAAGAGCAGGACATGATTAATCTCCAGCTCAGTCTTTCTGAAGCTTATAGCGTTATGCTCTCTGTCAGACGACAAGAGCAGCAGTTTGTTTCCACAAGGCAACCAGAGATTCAAGAACAACTCAATATAAAGCGAAGTCAGCTGATCGAAAAGCTGGCTGAGATCGATGGGAAAATCGTACGAAGCGACCTCAATATTTCTTTTAATTATGCCAAAGTTGTCGAGTATCTCGACGAGTACCACACCGCCTTTACATTATTAGCCCTTGAGTTAGTCAGCATACATGGCAAGAGGGACCAAATTGGGCTCATTGAGAAACTAAAAAATGCAGCGTTGACACTTGAGCGCTTCGTACATGAATCCAATAATGTGCAGCTTGAAGAATTGACTTTAGAAACACAAGATCTCATGTATCAGTTCTTTACCGATTTTGATCAGACAACATTAGATAAGATTGTCGATTCATTGTTCAAAATCCAAGATGAAATAGAACAGAATTCCCGAACGATCAGTGCATTAGCTTCGTTTAATAATTTTAAACGCCACTTTTGGCGATTGCAGCGAGGGTTAAAGAGTGTCGGGTACAGCTCTGATAGCGGCCTCAAAGGAGAACTCACCAGCAGTATTTATCATGTTGAAGATGAGCTCAACTTACTTTTCACCGAAACACCCAAGCAGATCGCAGAGAGCCTGACGCAGATAAAGTCGTACAGCTACTTATCGACAGCCGCATTAGGAGGGGTGACGTTACTGGTGCTGCTTTATGTTGTGTGGCGTGCCAGTCAACTTGAAACTCAATTGATTGTTTCACAAGAGAAAGCACGACAAGCAAACCGCGCAAAAAGTGCCTTTCTTGCCAATATGTCTCATGAGATACGGACACCGCTTAATGGCGTGATTGGTATGTCAGAAATACTGGCAGAAACCAAACTGTCCGCAGAACAGAAAGACTGCCTTGGGACTATCTATACCTCTTCTCAAACCTTACTTATGTTGATCAACGATGTTCTCGATCTGTCCAAAATTGAATCGGGTAAACTGGAAATTAATCCACATACGACAGACTTAAGAGAGCTGCTGTTTGATAGCGTGACTCTGATTTCTTCTAAAGCTTATCAAAAGCAGATTAAGTTGGAAGTTGAAATTGATGGCGAGCTCCCAGAGTACATTCATGTTGATGGGAATAAAATTCGCCAAGTGTTGATGAATTTAGCCTCAAATGCGATCAAATTTACAGAACAAGGCTCTATCGTATTCACCGCTAAACGGCTTCCATCATTGGAAACAGAGTGTGTGGTCGAGTTTTCTGTTCGAGATACGGGTATTGGTATCGCAGCAGACCAACAAGAGCACATTTTCAAAGCGTTTTGCCAAGAAGATACCAACATCACCTCCAATATTGCGGGGACCGGATTAGGGCTTAGTATTTCGTCACGTATGGTGGAAATGATGGGAGGCTCGATAAACGTTGAGTCAGAGAAAGACGTGGGCAGTTGCTTTCATTTCCAATTAACCGTAGTGCCATCAGATCATTCTGAACATAAAAATCGTAAACAAACCGTTGTCTATTATTCAGATGCGCCATCGAAACTTTTACTCGATGACTTGTTCCGCCTTGGTTACTCACCACAACTAAAATCAATCGAAACAAACTTGGCGGCAACTGACCTCCCAGAGATCGCTTTGATGGAAGATATTAACCAAGCCAAAACACTGCATCGCTTAGCACCAGAGGTGAAAATCATCATAGTGAAAGATAATCTTAGTGATCCTATGAGTGAGTGTCATTTTATCTCAGGCTATGTGACTCTTCCTATGCTCGGTTCCCGCTTAAGTAGCATGTTGAACTCCGTGCTTGAAAGGTCACAGCCACAACCCGCTCAACATCAACCTGAGCCGATAGAAGCGACTGTACGTCAAAAAGTCCTCGTAGTTGAAGATAACCGCGTAAACCAGAAGGTGGTATGTATCAATTTAGATAAGTTAGGGATTGAATATTGGGTTGCCAATGATGGACAAGAAGCGATTGATTTATATAAAGGGCATCATCAAGACATCGGCCTTATCTTGATGGACTGCATGATGCCGAATGTAGATGGCTTTGAGGCAACAGAGCGAATCAGGCGCTATGAAGAAAACCTGCAACTTCAGGCAACACATATCCTCGCTTTAACGGCATCCGTGCTCGATGATGATATTAAACGTTGCTTCGAGTGTGGAATGAACGATTATCTTCCAAAACCATTTAAGCGTGACATGATGCTGCAAAAAATTGATGAACAACAGTTTACGCACAAGGCAGGCTGACCAAGGAGCTTTGGAAAAAAAGAGTGATGGTGAAGCTGAAATACAGATACGGGATGCGAATAAATAAGGCTTTAAGAGCAAAAAAACGGAGACCGAAGTCTCCGTTTTCTAAAGCTTATGTGTGACTTTCTCTGCTATAGAGAAAGGGGGATGATTACATCATGCCGCCCATGCCACCCATACCGCCCATATCAGGCATTGCAGGGCCAGAATCTTGTGGCTTATCAGTGATCATCGCTTCTGTTGTGATCATAAGACCAGCAACTGACGCTGCGAACTGAAGTGCAGAGCGAGTTACCTTAGTTGGATCTAGGATACCCATTGCAATCATGTCGCCGTATTCGCCAGTCGCCGCGTTGTAACCGTAGTTACCTTCGCCAGCACGAACGTTGTTAGCAACAACAGATTCTTCATCACCTGCGTTCTTCGTGATTTGACGGATAGGCGCTTCCATTGCACGTAGTGCAACACGGATACCGACGTTTTGCTCTTCGTTGTCACCTTCAAGGCCAGCAACTTTAGATGCAGCGCGGATAAGTGCAACACCACCACCAGCAACCACACCCTCTTCAACGGCAGCGCGAGTTGCGTGAAGTGCATCTTCAACGCGGTCTTTCTTCTCTTTCATCTCAACTTCAGTTGCAGCGCCTACTTTGATTACTGCAACACCGCCAGCTAGCTTAGCTACGCGCTCTTGAAGTTTCTCTTTGTCGTAGTCAGACGTTGCATCTTCGATTTGTTGACGGATTTGAGAAACACGACCTTGGATCATTGTTTCTTCGCCCGCGCCATCGATGATGGTTGAGTTTTCTTTAGTGATAGTTACACGCTTAGCTTGACCTAGGTCTTCTAGCGTTACTTTCTCTAGGTCTAGGCCGATCTCTTCAGAGATAACCGTACCGCCAGTTAGGATAGCGATGTCTTGCAGCATAGACTTACGACGGTCACCGAAACCAGGCGCTTTAACAGCAGCCACTTTAACGATGCCACGCATGTTGTTCACAACTAGAGTTGCAAGCGCTTCGCCTTCTACATCTTCAGCGATGATAAGAAGTGGACGAGATGCCTTAGCAACTGCTTCTAGAGTCGGAAGAAGTTCACGGATGTTTGAAACTTTCTTGTCGATAAGAAGAATGAATGGGCTTTCTAGATCAACAGAACCCGCTTCTTGGTTGTTGATGAAGTAAGGAGATAGGTAACCACGGTCGAACTGCATACCTTCAACTACGTCTAGCTCGTCTTGTAGAGCCTGACCTTCTTCAACCGTGATTACGCCATCACGACCTACTTTTTCCATCGCTTCAGCAATGATGTTACCTACTGTCGAATCAGAGTTCGCAGAGATAGTACCTACTTGCGCGATAGCTTTTGTATCTGCACATGGAACAGAAAGGCCTTTTAGCTCTTCAACTGCAGCGATAACTGCTTTGTCGATACCGCGCTTAAGATCCATTGGATTCATGCCAGCAGCAACGGCTTTTAAGCCTTCAGTGATGATTGCTTGAGCAAGAACTGTTGCTGTAGTCGTACCGTCGCCCGCCGCGTCATTCGCTTGCGAAGCCACTTCTTTAACCATTTGCGCGCCCATGTTTTGGAACTTGTCTTCAAGTTCGATTTCACGTGCAACTGAAACACCATCTTTAGTGATCGTTGGTGCGCCAAATGATTTGTCTAGAACAACGTTACGGCCTTTAGGACCTAGCGTTACTTTTACTGCGTCAGCCAGAACGTTTACACCTTCTAGCATTTTAATACGTGCGTCATTACCAAATTTAACGTCTTTAGCAGCCATCTTAATTTCCTTTCAAATTCTTTGTTTCGGGGCGTCTCAGCGTTATCGCGTCATTCTGAACAGTGAGGGACGAACGTGATTCAGAATCTACTCAAATCGCACTCTGTTTAGATTCCAGATAATTCGTTCCTCATTTCTGGAATGACGATATGAATCATCCAATACTGGCTCTGATAACTTTTACTGAGAGTTAAATGAAAAATAGATTACTCGACGATCGCCATGATGTCGTTTTCAGACATAATCAGAACTTCTTTGCCGTCGATTTTTTCAGTTTTCGTGCCGTAACCTTCAGCAAAGATAACGGTATCGCCAACTTTTACGTCCAACGGTTGCACTGAACCGTTTTCTAGAATGCGGCCTTTGCCGACAGCTAGAATGATACCGCGAGTCGATTTTTCTGCGGCAGAACCAGTTAGAACGATGCCACCAGCAGATTTAGATTCAACTTCTTGGCGCTCAACGATAACTCGGTCATGTAGAGGACGGATATTCATCGGTCTTATCTCCTGATAATTTCCATTTAAATTTTGATAGTTGCCACGATTAGCGTGGGTCAAACAATATGTTGGGGGCGATGTGAAAGATCCCAAGGGGGGAACGAAAAAATTGTGAGCTAAAGTGCAGATTCTCACCCCTCATCTTTCCCTGCTTTTCGTTTACTCGTATCCCGCATCTGTTTATCCTACGCTTTTGGTTTCTATCGGCGTTTTGCATGCAAGATAAGCACGGGCTATTAACTGCCCCAATTGAGAGTACATTGCGTACCATGACCATACCGACCATATTCGGTATGGTGGCGATCTTGATGTTTAACCTCGTCGATACTTTCTTCATCTCATTGCTTGGCACCCAAGCCTTAGCCGCGGTGAGTTTTACCTTTCCAGTCACCTTTGCCATCAACTGCATCACCATGGGGATTGGTATTGGCTTATCGACATGTATCGGTCGATTGCTTGGCCAAGGCAGCGCACAAAATGCAGCACGCTTTACCTGTCATGGCTTATTGCTGGCTCTGCTTCTGGTCGGCTGCGCGTCTACATTAGGTATTATCGCCTTAGAACCTATGTTTACCCTGCTAGGAGCAAAGCAAGAGTTGTTGCCGCTGATATCGGAATACATGTCGGTGTGGTATCTCGCGATCCCATTTTTGGTCATCCCCATGGCAGGCAACAGCGCCATTCGTGCCAGCGGCGATACTAAAACACCCGCTAAGATCATGCTACTGGCTGGGCTTATCAATGGCGTTTTAGATCCGCTACTTATCTTCGGGTATGGGCCTTTCCCTGAACTGGGGATTCAAGGCGCTGCGATTGCCAGTGGTTTCAGTTGGTTTGGTGCTTTGTGTGGCTCACTCTACGTATTAATGGTGCGAGAAAAACTGCTTACGCCTCCTAAGCTGACAAACATCGTCAGTGACTGGCGACAGATCTTAAAAATAGGCACCCCAGCGGCTTTGTCTAACGCTCTGAACCCACTTGCCGGCGCTATCATCATGATGATGCTGGCCAAACAAGGGACTGAAGCCGTGGCGGCGTATGGCGCAGCGCAACGTATCGAGTCCATTCTTATCATTGTGTTGATGTCTCTTACTTCGGCGCTTACGCCTTTCATGGCGCAGAACTTTGGCGCAAACAACCCACAACGCAGTTTTAAGGCACTGTTTCTGAGTATGCGTTTTGCTGTGATGTTCCAAGGTTTGATTTTCTTAATGATGGTGCCGTTGAGCATTCCTTTGGCTGCCCTGTTCTCTCAAGAAGAATCCGTCCGAGGCATATTGTGGCATTACCTGTTAGTCGTGCCCTTTAGCTATGGATTCCAAGGCATTGTGATGATGCTGATCAGTGGGATGAATGCCATGCATCAACCACTCAAAGCCTTTCAATGGAGCTTCATGCGTTTGTTTGTCTTTACCTTGCCATTCGCTTGGATAGGCAGCCAAATTGATGGTGTCGAAGGGCTGTTTATAGGCTTAGCCTTGGGGAACATTGTCGGCGGTATTTCAGGGTACTTGTTTGCGCTTCGTGTAAGGGGTAAAGCAGATGCGGGATACGAAAAGATATAAGAGCAGATACGGGATGCGAAAAGATATAAGAGCAGATACGAGATGCGAGTAACCGTGATGCGAAAAGATTTAAGAGCTTAAGAGCAGTTACGAGATTCGAAGAGCTTGAGAGCAGAAAAAGACTAAAAAAAGGAAGATGACATGGAAGACACCACTTACAAAATGTTCTATGACGCACCAATTGGCAAGATGATCATTGTTAGCAATGGTGTGTCGCTTATTGAAATTGACCATATAAATCACGAAGAGCTAATGATTAGCAATCCAGATGACCTTTGCCAACTGGCAGCGAAACAGTTAGATGAGTACTTCGCAGGTCATCGAATAGAATTCGATTTGCCATTAAGAGCGATAAAAGGCACTGACTTTCAAAAAGTAGCTTGGCAAGCTTTAACAACCATTCCTTATGGCGAAACCATCAGTTACGGTGAACAAGCGAAAATAATGGATAACCCAAAAGCAGTAAGAGCTGTGGGTGGTGCAAATGGCAAGAACCCATTTAGTATTGTTGTGCCTTGCCATAGAGTCATCGGCGCAAATGGCACATTAACCGGCTACACCGGTGGTATGAACCGTAAAGAGTGGTTGTTAGATTTTGAGCGTTCGATCTTAAATAAAAAGAAGTAAACCTTATCTCACTAGATCAATAATATAAAATTTCGCCATCAAGAAGCGCCATTATCACCAGACAACATATAGTCTATATTTAAAATTTCATACAAAGAGGTGATAGTAATGTCCACTGATACGATTGAATCTTATGAAGATCGAAAGCGTAGAGATGGAGCTATAGCGCTAATGAAACTATTATCGTTTTCTATTGATGATAAAAAACATGACCGAGTCAATTCAGGTACTCAGATTCGAGATAAACTGGCAAAACGTAAACAATCGGTTCAAGAATCAACATCACCGTTACGCTGATAATAATACGTTCGGTTACTTTAGTTTAATCCCATAAGTGTCAATATGGGCAAGTAGCTCATTCGATGTAATTCTATGTTTAACGAGCAAGTCAACCTTGAATGGAAGCGACGACTGTTCTAAACGATCTTGCAAGCCTGCGACGACACTTAACGAAATCCCATGCCCCTCGATAACAATATCGATGTCGGAGTTATCTTTATAAGTTCCAAGGGCTCTAGAACCGAATACCCAGGCATGAATGACTGCGGCATGACTCAAAACAATATCCTCAATCAACTGATACTGATGAGGCTTAAGGCCGACCGAGTCTGGTTTAACCAAATAACTATCGATCACATTTAACCTCTTGTTCGCATTGACCCTCTTGATCACATTTAAGCTTTAAATAGAGTGTGACTTGCCCTATCACTGGTGAAAATGACTCTAAGATCAGTGACTGAGCTTCAAGGACATTTTCCTCATCATAGGTGTGGGACAATAAATTTCGTTTTATGAGTGCTTCAAGCATAATCTCACACTGCTCCGAAGACAGGTGCTTAGCTTCTAAGGCCGTACGAAAAACGCTCCTCGGCGAAGCCACATCAAACCCTTCAAACTCAAGTAAGTCTTTAAGGGTCTTCCATGTCAGTTCGAAAGAAAATTCAAAAGTTTGTACTAACCCAGCGAGCTCTAACTCATTGTAGCTATCTTGTGAGCACGCTCTCTCAAGCCTTTGCTGCGCTTTCATTAAGTTTTGCAGTCGTTGCTTCCAACGGTCTGGGTTTGAGTTCATATAAACAGCCTAAATATAAGGTAAAAGACAAGTATAGTATGAGCCTTAAGCTACCTAATCATTCAAGCAATGTCACTCTTTCGATATTCATCAAAACTGTTCTTTTCGTCTTTTGTTTAAGGTCGTGCCCTTATGTTCTCCCCTGCATGTTTTTCTTACCCAATACCTGTCCTTAAGCTCTTCGCTACTCGTTTACCCGTATCTCACATCACGCATCCGTTCTTAAGCTCTTCTCATCTCGCTTACTCGTATCTCACATCTATAAAAAAGCCCGCACTTTGAAGTGCGGGCTTTCAAAATCGTTAAAGCTCAGTGAACCGCTGAGCCAAACAACTATTTAACTACTGACTATTTAACGATCACATCACCTGACATTTCTGCCGGGATTGCGATACCAGATAAAGAAAGCATCGTTGGTGCTAAGTCAGACAGCTTACCGCCCTCTTTGAACTCAATGTCTTTGCTACCTACGTAGATAAGTGGCACTGGTAGGTTAGTGTGCGCCGTGTGGATGCCACCCGTTTCTGGGTTAACCATCATTTCTGCGTTACCGTGGTCTGCGGTGATAAGCAGTTGGCCGTCAGCTTCTTTGATTGCTTCAACCACTTTACCAAGACATTCGTCTAGCGACTCTACCGCTTTAACCGCTGCATCATAAACGCCAGTGTGGCCAACCATGTCACAGTTAGGGAAGTTACACACGATAGCGTCGTATTTGCCGCCTTTGATTGCTGCAACTAGCTTTTCAGTTAGCTCTGGTGCGCTCATTTCTGGCTGTAGGTCGTAAGTTGCTACTTTTGGAGAAGCAACAAGTTGACGCTCTTCGCCTTCGAACTCGTCTTCGATACCGCCATTGAAGAAGAAAGTAACGTGCGCGTATTTCTCTGTTTCAGAGATACGTAGCTGCGTTTTACCTTCCTTCGATAGCCATTCACCGTAAGTGTTCTCTAGAGAAGCCGGTGGGAATGCACATAGAAGCGGGATGTCTGCTGCGTATTGAGTCAGCATCACGAAATCGATCGCTGGGAATACGTTACGAGCAAAACCATCGAAATCAGGAACGAATGCACGTGTAATTTCACGAGCACGGTCAGCACGGTAGTTCATGAAGATAACTGCATCGCCATCTACGATAGCGGCAGACTCTTCGCCTTCAGCTTTGATTTCAGTCGCTTTAACGAACTCATCGTTTTCGTCACGAGCGTAAGCTGCTTCTAGACCAGCCACAGCAGTGTCGAATGTGAACTCAGCTTTTGCTTGAGTCAGCAGGTCGTAAGATTCTTGAACGCGATCCCAGTTGTTATCACGGTCCATTGCGTAGTAACGACCAATAAGCGAAGCAACACGGCCCTTGCCTATCTTAGCGAATAGCGCTTGGAAGCGTGCCAGTGTGTTTTCTGCGCTACGTGGCGGTGTATCACGACCGTCTAGGAAAGCGTGTAGGTAGATTTTCTCTGCGCCACGCTCTGCTGCCATTTCAACAGCTGCATAGATGTGATCTTCATGAGAGTGAACGCCACCTGGAGACATAAGTCCCATGATGTGAACCGCTTTCTCAGCTTTCACCGCTTTATCGATAGCGTTCACTAGCGTTTCAGTTTGGCCGAACTCGCCGTCTGAAATTGACTTAGTAATACGAGTAAGATCTTGGTATACCACGCGCCCCGCACCGATGTTGGTGTGACCCACTTCAGAGTTACCCATTTGGCCATCAGGTAGGCCTACATCTAAGCCAGAAGCAGAGATTAGCGTGTTAGGTTGGTTAGCAATAAGACCGTCTAATACTGGTGTTTTAGCGTTCGCGATAGCGTTGTCTTGGTTGTCTTCACGGTAACCGTAACCGTCAAGGATCACTAGAGCCATTGGCTTCTTAGCTGACATAGGACTGACCTCGTTCAATTCAAAATAAATCGGTATAAAAACAAATTAGCGTAATTTTACTACAGTTTACAGTCAAAACTGTAGTGGAAGATCAAGAAAGGGCGCAGGTAGGATGATCGAATGTGAAAAAAAGCGTCATTTTGTGTTTGAGGGTCGCATAAACCTTGAGCAACAGTATTTAGGGAAATATCGCTGTCGTCATTCTGTATTAACACTGAGTTACATACTAAAACCCAATATCACACTCAAAAAACAACGAACAAAACATACTCAACTGAGTGTACAAATTGATGGTTTTAACGTAAGCTACACGCAAATAAAATTATCATAAAAACTGGCTAGAGTTCATTATGTTATTAGAGCTATCATTTGTTGGCTTCTTCTCCTTTTCCTCACTCTTTTTGATGAGAAAAGTGGCAAAATCCATTGGCTTAGTGGATAAACCGAATGAGAGAAAGTTGCACACTGGTGCGATCCCATTGGTAGGTGGTATAGCGATCAGCTTAACCATTGGCCAATTCATCGTTACCCATCCAGACGTCATCCCGCATAGCCCACTCTTTTTAGCTTCTGTTATTGCTCTTATTATTATCGGGGCGCTTGATGACAAATTCGACATTAGCTTCAAAATACGACTGGTGGTGCAAGCAATTCTCTCCCTCGGCATGATGTATTTCGCCGACATTCGATTAGATAACATTGGTAACCTGTTTGGTACTGGCGACCTGCATTTAGGCTTCCTGAGCCCTGTAGTAACCATACTCGCAGTGATTGGCGCGATTAACGCGTTCAATATGGTCGACGGCATTGATGGATTGTTAGGTGGGCTTGCTATTGTAACTTTTGGCGGTATCGCCGTTTTACTTCAAGTCGACAGCCAACATGGCTTAGCGTATTTATGCGTGGTGTTCATTGTCGCAACCATTCCTTATATCATGATGAATCTTGGTATTCTTGGGCGAGAGCGTAAGGTCTTTATGGGCGACGCTGGCAGCATGATGATTGGCTTTACTGTGATTTGGTTACTGCTGGGCGCAAGCCAAGATCCATCAGAAGCTATGATGAGACCAATAACTGCACTGTGGTTAATTGCTGTTCCGCTGATGGACATGGCTGCCATCATGTTCAGACGCGTACGCCGCGGTGACTCCCCTTTCAAGCCCGACCGTGAACACCTACACCACATCTTCCAACGCCTTGGTTTTACATCGCGACAAACCCTGGCCATCATTTGTGCTATCGCAAGTAGCTTCGCTGGCTTCGGTATCTACGGAGAGTTCCTAGAAATTGCTGAATCGACCATGTTCATCCTGTTTATGATGTGTTTTGCTTCATACACTGTAGCTATGAGCTATGTTTGGCGCATCACCAGCTGGATTAGAAGTTTGCGTAACCTTCCAGAAAAAGTGTACTAGTGATTAGAAGTGTATTAATGACTTAGGCTTTCAAGAGAAGATGATTAATAGCAAAAGCTCTCAAGTCTAAAATTTTTCAAGTTAAACGTAAAAAGGGCCCAATCTCGATATGAGATTGGGCCCTTTTGATTCAGTTACAATCTAAGTCAGTACTTTGAGATTATACCTCAGCACAACCCCACTCAGGGAAGTGCTTACGGACGTAGGCATTCAAGTCTTTTTCTGATGGAGAGTAGACTCGACCTTTTTCTTCTTTTTCATCCGATACCGATGCAACCATACCTGCTCCCACTGTCACATTATTATGACGATCAATCACAATGAATGAGCCCGTTTGTGGCAGTATTTGGTAAGTATCGACAGCGATCTTATCCGTCAATGTAATCTCAGACAAAGCAATCTCGTTAAGGTCTAACGTTTCGCTCTCTTTAGCGTGCTGCTCTAACGTATTGACATCAATCTTATGAGGGATACCAGTCACTTTACCAACGCAAGATTTGGTCGCGAATTTAAAGATGTACTCTTTGTGCGTACGCATCGGGTTCTCACCCATCCATACCACGTGTGCGTTCACTTTGTTGGTGACTTTCGGCTCATGGCCGTTGTGCACCAGCATATCACCGCGTGACACATCGATTTCATCTTCAAGGGTGATGGTAATAGCCTGTCCTGGGCGTGCAGTATCTAGCTCGCCATCAAAGGTGTAGATAGACTTAACACGAGAGGTCTTACCTGATGGTAGCGTAGTTACTTCATCACCCACTTGTACTAAACCAGATGCCAGCGTACCGCAGAAACCACGGAAATTTAGGTTAGGACGATTCACGTATTGCACTGGGAAGCGCATGTGCTCAAGGTCTTTGTCTTGGTCAACTTTCACCGTTTCAAGCAGCTTCATCAACGTTGCACCAGGGTACCAATCCATTGCTTCACTTGGCGTCACTACGTTGTCACCATTTAGTGCAGAAATAGGCACAAAGCGAATGTCGTCGATGTTGAAGTTTTTCGCCATCTCGCGGTAATCCGCTTTAATCTTCTGGTACACCTCTTGGCTGTACTCCATCAAGTCCATCTTGTTGATAGCCACAATAATGTGCTTAATGCCCAGCAGGCTACAGATGTAGCTGTGACGACGGGTTTGTGTTTGGATGCCGTGACGTGCATCAACCATCACAATCGCTAGATCACACGTAGACGCGCCTGTTACCATATTGCGGGTGTACTGCTCGTGTCCCGGAGTATCGGCAATGATGAACTTACGTTTGTCTGTTGAGAAATAGCGGTACGCCACATCAATAGTGATGCCCTGCTCGCGCTCTGATTGAAGACCGTCTACTAGTAGCGCTAAGTCGAAATCACCATCGGTGGTGTTGAATTTCTGAGAATCTTTCTCAATCGCCGCCATTTGGTCTTCGTAAATCAGCTTTGAGTCAAAAAGCAGACGACCAATCAGTGTGGATTTACCATCATCAACGTTACCGCAAGTCAGGAAACGCAATAAATCTTTATTTTCATGGACTTTCAGATACGCTTCGATGTCCGTTGCGATAAGCTCTGAGCTGTGAGACATGTCGTTCTCCTAATGTTCTTTATCGGGCATCAATGCCCTATGTAATTTGTTTGTCTATCAAAGTGTTCATGCTTTGATAATTTAGAGTGTGTGATCTCTAAGGTTCTGGAGTTGATGGTATCAACACCAGAATGACGTTCTTTTTTATTTGATGTAGTACGCTGACAGTGTATCGATGAACTTCTGTTTGTCATCGAGGGTGAGCGCATTAATGCCAGCTGCTGCTTTTCGACCACCACCGGTTGGAAACGATGAACAAATGTCATCCGCGCCCACACGATAACTCAGTGGTGCGCGTACGCTCACCGTGTAATCTTGGTGGTTTGCGTTGAGCGTTAATACCGCATGTGCCAATTCAAGGCTTTGGTTGGCTAGTTCATTGCCAAACACGCCACTGATGCGTCTTGCCCAGGCTTCACACGGCAGTTCAAACACTTTGCACTGCGTATCCGAGTGCGTTGGGGTAATGCTCAGCACTTGATTACGGTCTAGCGCGTAGCCTTTTTTCAGCGTGTGGTACGGCGAACTTTCATCATCTAAAAGCGATAACGGGTCAACGTAGGCCGTCAATTGCTGATAGAGCTTAGCGGGCTCAATGTGCAAGTCATTCAGCGTCGCGCCGTAACCGTTATAGTTAATCAACGTACCCAACTCTTTTAAGAACTCGGTTTCTGATTCAGTTAAGCCAATCTCTTGCGCCAGTTTTTCTGCAGAAGCAAACAGGTTATCACCAAACGCCGCCGCAACCGCCCATTTTGCGTGCTGCCCGCCTAGGCGCTCATTAATCAACAAGCTAGTACAAACTTCTGCGTCTAGATTGATTAACGCGTCTAGGTTATCTGACTGAGGGATATCGCCACTACGGTGATGGTCGCAATAAAACACTTTGATGTTGTTTTCTAGAAGCGCTTCGAGCTCTGGCAGGTTTTTCTCCATGGAGATATCCAGCGCGGTTACTGATTTAGCGTTGTTGATATCCACCTGCTTTAGCAATTTGATGTCACGCTTCACGCCAGTAATCAGTTTGGAGTCTTTCGGCTCAGCAAATCGCAACTGCAGCAACGCAACGATGCCATCAGCATCACCGTTAAATACGTCGTAATGCATTAGGCGCCCTCCCCTAGTTGAAGATAGCCTTTCCTTTCAAGCTCAGCCACAACAAAGTCAGCGCACGCTTCAATAGACAGGTCGGCAGTCTGTAGGTGGATTTCTGGGTTTAATGGCGCTTGGTATTCAGAGTCAATACCCGTGAAGTGTTTAATCTCACCGGCACGTGCTTTCTTGTAAAGCCCTTTAGGGTCGCGTGCTTCACACACCCCAAGCGGTGTATCCACAAACACTTCAAGAAACTCACCTTCGCTAACCAGTTCACGTACTTGCTGACGGTCAGAAACAAACGGAGAGATAAACGCGGTCAATACGATATTGCCCGCATCCACAAACAATTTCGCCACTTCACCGATTCGGCGAATGTTTTCAACGCGGTCGGCGTCTGAAAAACCTAGGTCTTTGTTCAAACCATGTCGCACATTGTCCCCATCTAATAGGTAGCTATACTTGCCTATTTGCAGCAATTTACTTTCAACGGCATTGGCAACGGTCGATTTACCTGAACCACTAAGGCCGGTAAACCAAAGTATCACTGGCTTCTGCCTTTTAAGCGCAACACGGTCTTCATGAGTCACAGTTGAGTTATGCCATACGACATCATCGCTCACCGAGTCATGGTCTTTGCGTTGGTATGGAGTCGTCATAGCGGTTTAAAAATACCCTTCACGTTTCTTCTTCTCCATTGAGCCAGAAGAATCGTGGTCAATGGCACGACCTTGACGCTCAGAGGTCGTGGTCAGCAGCATCTCTTGAATGATTTCAGGTAGGGTTGCTGCTTCAGATTCAACGGCGCCCGTTAACGGGTAACAGCCAAGGGTACGAAAACGCACCATCTTCTCTTCAACCACTTCGCCTTCTTTAAGCTCCATGCGCTCATCGTCTCTCATAATAAGCATGCCGTCACGCTCAATCACAGGGCGCTTGTCTGCTAGGTACAAACCTGGAATTTCGATGCTCTCTAGGTAGATGTACTGCCAGATGTCCAGCTCAGTCCAGTTTGATAGAGGGAACACACGAATGCTCTCGCCCTTATTCACTTTACCGTTGTACACATTCCACAGCTCAGGACGTTGGTTTTTCGGGTCCCAGCGGTGGTGCTCATCACGGAACGAATACACACGCTCTTTGGCGCGAGATTTCTCTTCATCACGACGTGCACCGCCAAACGCTGCATCGAAGCCGTGTTTGTCTAAAGCTTGCTTCAGACCTTGAGTTTTCATGATGTCAGTGTGTAGAGAGCTACCATGCTCGAATGGGCTGATGCCCATTTCCACACCTTCAGGATTTTGATGCACAATCAACTTCATGCCGACTTTTTCAGCCATGTAATCACGAAACTCAATCATTTCTTTGAATTTCCACGTAGTGTCTACGTGCATAAGCGGAAAGGGTGGAATCGCGGGAGCAAACGCTTTTTGCGCAAGATGTAGCATCACAGAAGAATCTTTACCCACCGAATACAGCATCACTGGGTTATCAAACTCAGCCGCTACCTCACGCATAATATGAATGGACTCAGCTTCTAATTGCTTTAGGTGAGTCATGCGCTCTTGAGAAATGTTCATTTCAAAGAAATCCTTAATTTACAATCCAATAAAGGCGGGGATTGCGGTTAACACAATCGCGCCATAAAGCAGGCACATGGGTACGCCTACTTTGACAAAATCTTGCAGCTTGTACTGCCCAGCATTAAACACCATCAGGTTAGTTTGGTATCCATACGGGCTAATAAAACTCGCACTTGCACCAAAGGCAATAGCAAGTATAAAAGCTTGAGGGTTGGCTGATAAGCTTGACGCTAATTCAATACCTATCGGGAACACTAATGCCGCCGCCGCATTGTTAGTGACTAGCTCGGTCATCAGCCATGCCAACAAATACACCACCACAAGCCCAATAAACGGTGTGAACAAATGGTCATAAGAATGTACCATTGTTTCTAAGCTATCAAGCGCACCACTGTTAGCCAGCGCTTGAGAAAGCAATAATGCAGAGGAAATAATCAACCAAATGTTCTTTGGTATGCGCTGTAATACTTCATTGGCACTCAAGCAGCCAGAAAGTAGCAACAAACCAAGGAGAATGAGCATCACCTTAAACAGTGACACCACACCGACAGCAGCAAACACAATAGCAGCAAGAAAGCCACCTATTGCCAGTTTCTCCTTCCAGCCATCTAGGCAATGTTCGGTTTCTACTTCGCTCAATAAAAAGAAGTTCTTAGCAATGTTGTTACGAGCAGCATAATCCTCGCCCACTGCAAGCACTAAATAATCACCTGCTTGCAATTCTACGTCACCCAACTTACCACATAGCGCCTCACCATCGCGCTTAATCGCCACCACCGCTGCATCAAACAAGGCGCGAAAACCCGCATGCTTGAGTGTTTTGCCAATTAAGTGACTCTCAGGGCGAATCACCACCTCAGAAAGATTATCTAAGGGCAAACCAATATCACTGGCAAATAAAGACAACCCACCAAATTGAGTTAAAGTAGTGACCTTCTTAACATCGCCGCTAAACAGCAAACGATCGCCAGGCAGAATGACTTCCTGCGGTGTTACCGGGGATATCAGGCGCTTATTACGCAAGATTTCCACCAAGAATAATGACTCTAAGTGACGAAGACCGTTTTGTTCTACAGACTTTCCTATTAGCTCTGAATCTGAGGCAACTTCAGTATCGATAATATAGTCGCGAATCTGAACTTGGTTCTTATCATACTCTGGCAATAATGGGCTTAATGCAAACAAAAGCATCCCACAGCCAAGCACCAAGCATAAGCCCACCGCGGTAAAGTCGAAAAACTTCAAACTGGGCAAACCAGAGTCGATAACCAAACTGTTTACTATTAAGTTCGTGGACGTACCAACTAAAGTTAAGGTCCCGCCTAGTATGGCCGCATAAGACAGAGGGATAAGTAGTTTACTGGCCTTGTGATGCGGGTTGTTGCGGATCGGTGCCAACATAGTTGAAACAACGGCTGTATTGTTCAATATTGCTGAAGATAAAGTAGTTAAACTAAATAACCTGAATAAGGTTGAGTAATAGTGAGGCCCAATCACATAGTTGGTAATCACCCGTAGGAGTTTTGTTTTTTCTAATGCCAGCGAACAAACCATTAGCAGCATCAAGGTGAGTAAGCCTTTATTTGAAAAACTTGAGATAACTTGCTCTGTCGTAACAAGAGAACAACTAAAAAGCACCAACAACAATATGCCAAACACTCTATCAGAGTGAGACTGAAAGCCTATCAAGCCGCAGACTGTTGCAATGAACAAACAAAATACCTGAACAGCAGGGGTCAGTAACCAATCAAGCAAAGTCAATGCTCCAAATGAACGAACGAAGTTATGAAAATACACACACTAAAGAACATAACCTACCATGGTGAATATCGAGGCTAAGTATATAGTTACGCGGTAAAACGGAGGAAAGGTACACTTCAACATAAGGTTTTTCACCCAACTAAAATCGATAAACAAAGACTGACTAAGCCTTTAGTATGATCAAACTAAAGACCATAAGCCAGCAATGTGCTTTTAACCTTTATTTATTAAGGAGAGGTATGTCATAACTCAGGTTCATAACGGACTCCAAGGCATATTGAACTACAATTTGTTCATCATATTCTTCTGCAATACGCGCTCGACTATTTAAACACATTAGACTGTATGCTTCTTGGTCAAGTTTAAGCATTGCAGCCATTTGTTCAAACAGAGAATCTGACGATTTTACTTCACACAATAAGCCGTTAAAACCATGTGTAATAACATGCTTACAGCCAGGCACGTTCGTCGTTACGCTTGGTAAGCCCATTGCACCCGCTTCCAATAATGTTCTTGGCATACCTTCACGGTAAGAAGGTAATACAACACAATCAGCATTAGCATAAACCTGCGCTATCGTATCATTTGGACCAAGCCAGTTAATGTAATCGAAATTAGATAATTTATTTAACTCATCTGATGACAAAGCTGAAGCATTTTCCACACCCGCAAAACCACACAGATCAAGCGTAAAAACATGACCACTTTCAGCCAGTTTATGTGCTGCTGCAATAAGCTCTCGAACCCCTTTATCACCAAGCATTCTTCCAACAAACAAAAAGCGGAAGGGTTCGTCAACACAACGACTTACTTTCATTGACGGCTCAAACTTATCGATATTGACGCCAGATCCAGGCAGTAGCGTCAATTTATTTTTATTGACTAGCTTATTGCTAATCAATAATTCCATATCTTCAGGGTTCTGGCAAAATACCTTACTGGCAAAAGGTTGGGATAAGCGATAGAGCAACTTCACTACTTTAGACGTTAAATTATCACTAATAAATGCCGTACCTAAACCAGATACATTATTAATGGCTTTCACTCCACTAAGCCGAGCCGCCCAAGTCCCATAGATATTATTTTTAATCGTGAAGTTGAAAGTTGCAATAGGTTTAACTTCAAGAAAAAAGCGAACAAGCCTATAAACCAATGCTAAGTCTTTAATAGGGTGACTGCCTTTGTTGTCCATTTCAAGGTGATGCCACTCACAACCAAGTTCATCAATTAACTTCTGTGAATAATCATCAGCAGGGGACAAGCAAACAACTTTAAAGCCATTTTCCTGAAAAGCGTTTATCGTGGACGACCTGAAATTATACAGATACCAAGATGTGTTGGCTGACAGAACTATTTTTTTCATAATTAACTACAATAGGGTAAATGGATAAAACTGATAAGGTAGCCAAGCAAAACTATGCCCAGCGAAGAAAAGCCATACGAACAAAACCAAGAAATAATAGCTGCAAATAAGCAGGACCCATTGTTTATTCGCCTTATTTGGACTCCCTAAAACTTCAGGTAAGTGGGAGAAAATAACCAATTGCAATGGTAACAAGTATAGTGCGACACGATCTACCGCGGTACTGGCAGATGTTAGAAAAAGAATAGCAAACGAAATTAATGATGCGTATGAAAACCAACTCCATAACTGTTTTTCTTTAACAAGCATGTTAAAGTAATTGCGGTAATATAAAAAAAGCACACTCGGCACGACACACATAAATACTCTAATCAATGCACCTTGGGATTGATATTCTGCTTCGACATAATTGGCATAAAGCGCATCAACACTATCTTGTAACAAAGTAACATAAGCCCCTAAAGCAGCAATGGCGATCCATAAAACACTTAGCATTCGACTCTTTGAAGAGATCAGTGCAGCTACAGGGATCAGCAAAACTGCCGATTTATGAAATAACGCTGCAACGATAATCCAAATAGAAAACCGAAAAGTAGATTTGTGTATTAATGCGTTAAGAGCGATCATTCCAAAGCCCAATGCTGTTGCTTGGCGTGAATAGCCCATTGCCAAGACAATAGTCATGTAAGGAATAGCCGCGACTATCGCAAGCATTGGTCTTGGCAAGTTCTTACAAAATACCATTAAACCAAGGCTAAAAAAGAAACCACAGAGTAAATTAACAGTATATATCCCGCCACCTACAGCACTGGCGATATAGTTAAGCAACTGATAACCTGGGTCTCCTAGTAAGAGTACCTCTTGTAGCGTTAACCCATTGATTCTTTCCAAATAACCAAGGTAAGCATACCAATCCCCTCCAACCTCCACTCGAAAGCCGACTAAAAAAGTAATGACAACAGGTACAATCACCCAGACAACCGGTAAACGTTTTCCAGAATAGTTATAACCTTCCGTGCGTCTTGGCTCCGCAAAAGCAAAAGCAGCGACTAAAAAAAATAATGTCCAGTACGCTAGCATTTATAAACCCTCAGCCTCAAGCCATTGCTGGAACATCAGTACGCACCATAACTGTGCTGTATGGTTATATTTCTCGGTTAAGTGTTCTTGCCAAAGCTTTGTGACCATAGGCTCATTTAAATAGCCTTCACGTTGCAATTTTACCGGGGCTATTAATCCCTCTGCCCATTCTCTTAATGATGTTCTTAGCCATGTATCGAGAGGAAGTGCAAAGCCCATCTTTGGGCGCTCAATTAGCTCTTTAGGCACATATTTATATAGTACCTCTCGTAAAGGCCACTTTGTCACACCATGTCTAAGTTTCATATCAAAGGGCAACGACCAAGCAAACTCTACAACTGAGTGATCTAACATTGGTACTCGAGTTTCTAATGACACAGCCATTGCAGCCCTATCAACTTTAGTTAAAATATCATCACTCATATAGGTCATCATATCCAGAGCCATCATCATCTCTGGTACGCTCAAGCTTTCAGGCAAGGTATTTTTCGTAATAACTGACTTTGGTTCCTTACCTAGCAATACTAATTCTTCAGGCGTCTTACATTGAGAAACCAACCCCAAGTATAAATCCTTAGAGCTTTGAGCTTCTATTACCGCGGCCGCTTTATGCAGCTTATCGCCCAATTGACGCATTTTTTTTGCTTTAGGTAAAAGAGTGTTCAACCCATCGAGCTGCTGCGGAGAAAAACTACTTATTCCAGTGGATAACAACGTTCGAATTGCAAATGGCAATGTACTAACTCTGGGCCACATTGTATGGGCAAGCTGATGGCGGTTATAACCTGCAAATAGCTCATCACCACCATCACCTGACAGCGCAACCGTTACATGTTGCTTCGCTAATTTGGAGACTAAAAAGGTCGGTATTTGCGAAGAATCAGCAAAAGGCTCATCATAAACGTTGTGAAGATTAGGAATACAATCAAGGGCGTCTTGTGGGCTTACATACATTTCTGTATGTTCTGTACCTAAGTGTTTAGCAACAACCTTGGCATGTTCAGCTTCGTTATAAGCTGTATTATCAAAACCCATAGTAAATGTTTTTACAGGTTTATTAGTATTTGCCTGCATCAAAGCCACAATGCTTGTAGAATCTACCCCACCAGATAAAAACGCCCCTAATGGAACATCTGAAATCACTTGTCGATTGACTGCCATCGTCAACACTTCATCCAACTTATCGACAGCTTGTTGTGCTGTTCCAGCAAAACGATTTTCCAAACCTTTGTTTACCACATCTTCAGCAAACCAGTATTGTGACTCAACAATTGAGAGCTTAGAATCAATCGTTAAAAATGTACCGGGCATTAACTTAAAAGTGTGTTTATAGATACAGTAAGGCGCGGGAACGCAATTATGACGCATATATAGGCACAATACATCGCGGTCTATTTCTGGCTGAAAAGCTGGATGTTGCTTAAGTGCCTTTAACTCTGAAGCAAAAATCAGACTGCCATTTTGATTGGTGTAAAATAGCGGCTTCTCACCTAGCCTATCTCGCGCTAAAAACAACTTTGATTGCTCCACATCCCATAGGGCAATAGCGAACATACCCGTCAGTTGCTTTAAAGTTTGTTCAAACCCCCAAGCATCAATACAAGCCAAAATCGTTTCAGTATCAGAGTGTCCTCGCCAAACTGCATCAGGAAACTGCTCTCGCAATTCTAAATGGTTATATACCTCACCATTAAACACCATCATGTAGCGGCCACTATTTGAAACCATTGGCTGGTGACCCGCAGGGGACAAGTCTTGAATAGCTAGTCGCCTATGACCGAAGGCTAATCCGTCTTTCTCAGAGCACCAAAAGCCGTCGCTATCCGGACCACGATGAATCAGCTGTGCGTTCATGTTCTTTATCGTATGATAAAGAAAGTCATTACTTTGAGAGTTAAAAGAGATGAATCCAGTAAAACCACACATAATTATTTATTGTTACCTGAAATAGAATCAAAAAGGGTAATAATCACACTTGATTGCGCTTGTACAGAGTATCGATTTTCAACAGCTTTACGACCAGACTTCCCCATAACAGTGCGTAGTTCATGATCTATTAACAGACGATCTAGAGATGCGACAAATTCATTATGATTACTCGCTAACAAACCGCATTCATTGTCCTCGACAATAGTGGAATTGACACCGACAGGAGAAGCAACAACAGGAACACTACAAGCCATGTATTGAATCAATTTATAGCCACATTTTCCCTTCTCCCAGGGTCCATCTTCAAGTGGCATAATGCCGACATCAAAACTACGTATATAATCGACTTCGTTTTCTTCCTGCCATGAAAGCGCTTCAACTTTAATACCATTAAGCTGCTCAACAATATCTTCGCTCGCACCTACAAGCCTGAGCGTAAAATCGTGCTGTTTTGATAGCTCGATAAACACGTCAGAAAATTGAACGACATATTTTTGAGTGGAAGGTGAGCCTATCCAGCCAATAACTAGGCTATCATCTTTATTCAGAGGCATTGCCGGATAGCGGTTCAAGTCGATAACTGTCGGTATTGTTACAATCCTATTAGCCCCAGCGGTATGTGCCCGACTAGCAAGATAGCCATTGCCTGCAACTACCACTGTAGCATTTTCCATGACCTTATCGATTTTATGACCAAGTAAGCGACGAACAGTTTTATTGGACGACAGGTCGTAATTATGGAATATCGCATCATCGTAGTCGACAACGTAGTTTACACCTAATAACTTAATGACTCGCTCAAGCCAAGCAGGAAAGTATGGTATCAATTCATACTCTATCCAAACCACATCATACGCTTTGAGGCGAAACAACGTAAAAATTCGAAGCAAAAAGCATTTGAAAAGTAATAATTTAGGAATCGATTCTTTACTATACAATCGAGTCAAATAATCATCATTAAACAATGCTTGTTGTCGAATTGTAAATCCAGCTTGTTCAAGGGCATTAAAATACTGCATGGTTCGAAGCCGCGTACTCGCCCCCTTCCGAGTGTATTTAGAGAACAATAAAATCTTCTTCATTTTATGCATAGCTCATACACTTGATGGTATTTTTCTGCCCCAACATCGGCAGAAAAAAGCTCTACTGCCGCTTTTCGACAACGCTCTGGGTAATCAGGATCTAGCAAGAAATCATGCATCAATTTTAAACCCCGCTTGATTTCTTCATCGCTGCCATCTTCAATCACAACACCAACATTGTATTTTTCAATTAAATCTGCCATATCACCGACCCCACGGTTTCCAAGGATAGGTTTTCCACATGCTAGAAATTCAGCCATGCGAGTAGGAGCTGAACCAATTTTACTCACTCCAGCGGTGAAATATAGGATACCAAACTTCAGCTCATCAATTGCTGCTTGCACCTCATCTGAGGAGCAGCGCTCAACGGAAAAGTTTGGCAACTTATAACTATTCGCTAGTTGATGTAACGCATGACTATCATCACGCGTCACAATTTTAAAGTCAGCTTCTGGAAATAGCTCTTTTGAGATTTTTAGTGTATTAAACAGCCAGTCTAGGTGATACCAACCACTAATAACAGTGCCCATAGTACCTAGTTTAGAATTTGAAAGAGGGTTATCAGCATTAATCGATGAATCAAAACGAGTAAGATCGACACAAGTAGGAATAACAACGAATCTATCTTTTGATAAATGTGGAATAGTATTTACAAGGTAAGGAACTGCTACACCAGTTAAACTAATGTTCATAGCAGAGTTAATTAACAACTTACGCTCTAAATACTTTAAAACTTTATAAACTACCGATTTCCTACTTAATCTCCCAGCATCAACCATTTCTTCAGGCCAAAGTGCTCGCATATCGAAAATGAATGGTGTATTAGTTATTCGGCTAACTATATTTACAGCAATAGAGGGGATATAGCTTCTGCAGTGTATAAGTTTTATATTGTGATTTTTAATTAACTTAAATATAAGGCGTAACATTGTAATAATGTCAAATGCCGTTGCTAATAACCTTGGTTTTTTGTGATACTGCTTTGGCAACCAGGTGATATTGTATTGACTACACAAGGCCTCAAGTCGTTGGACTTCAGCCGTATTTCTTAGGTCCGTTTCTTTTTCAAAGGTAACTAAAATGAAATTATAATTACTGGATAGCCTAGTCAAATAGGCGAGAATCTGAGATTGCCCCAAAGGCTCTAGCAAACCTGTGTAAGCAATGTATAAAACACTATTTTTCATTATTTCTCTATGCCTAATACTTCTAAGTAGCGTTTAGCTGAAACTTCTGGCGCAAAATCTCTAGCGCGGTTAATAAGCTTTTGTTTATCGTACGTTTTAGATAACGACTCTTCAATTGCGGTAGAAAGAGCCTCTGCATCACCGACGGGTACCAAGGTACCAAATTCGCCATTATTTAATATTTCACTCGGCCCATGTTCGCAATCAGTTGAAACAACGGGTGTTCCACAGGATAAAGCTTCAACAATGACGTTTCCAAAGCCTTCCCTATCAGAAGATAATACGAATAAGTCAGCACTTTGAAAAAAACAGCTAGGATCTTTTACAAAGCTATGTAGAAGCACATTTTTTTCAAGTCCAAGATTGGCAATCTGAGTTTTTAGCTCATCATCGAGCCCCCCTTCTCCCAATATTATTAACTTTGCATCTAATTCTTCAGACACCATAGAAAAAGCTTTAATCAACAATTTTTGATTTTTTTGTTCCTTATAACTACCTACATTCAAAACTCGATTGCTACAATCACCCCATACTTTTGAAAATTCTTCCTCGCCAAAGGCTGTTAATTTTGATGGGATTGGATTATACAAAACTTCAACGGGCTTATTTCTTAAATTAGCCAATATTTTCATATCTTGAGTTACACCTAGCGACACACCTCCTAATTGATCAGACAATCGGTATGACAAATACGTACTAATTTTCAAAAATATTTTTAATAATTTTCTAGAATTTTTGAATTGATTAATTAATGAGTTATGCTCAACCAAAAGGATAGTTGGCTTATGCCTTGACATAATTTTAGCAAAAGGAGTAAATGCAGTTACCCCCCACATTGAAGCTATTACCGCATCAGGTTTAGTCTCGTCAATGTATTTTGCTAACCTTCGAGGTAGCTGTACAATACTAGTGAGATTCAGATCAACAACATTAAAATGAGTAGCTGCTTCAGGTAAAAAAACCCCATTCATGTTACACAAAACAAATTCCACTTCATAACCTAAACTTTTAAATTCATATGCTAGATCTAAGTTAACACGTTCAGCTCCACCACCAGATAGATTAGGAAGTAATAAAGTAATTATCATTTTATTTCATTTCCATTGTAAGTATTAATAATATTCCCACCCTCATCATCATATAATTATAATAGCCGCCGACAAATAAACAAAAACACTTAAGCATATATGAAAATTTAGTTAACCATACCTACATTAAATCAATTTTTTCGTCTTACCGAGTTCTAAAAGTGGATAATCTACTCTGTCTACAATTGTAATATCATCAAAACTTGAAAAGTTCATTTTTATTATTGCTACCGGTATCAATATAAAGAAAAAAAATTTAAAAATAAATGAATCTACATATCGAATACCAGATATATGATCATTAAATACCATTTTAGAAAAAACCAACAACATTACTGCTGTTTTCAAGTAGAATATTGGTCTTAACAAATATTTATAATCGAACTGATTAAACACCTCAGAATACGTGTGTACAGTATTTTTTGAAACTCTAATATGATTTGTCTGGGAATTCGGATTGTCTCTATGATATTTTAGCAAACCAATATCACCCATTGACACAAAAGGCTTGAATCTAGACATTTTAAAAAGAACTGGAGTACTTAATGTTGCTTTGTTCATATACTCTGGAGTCCAAAACTGACGAATAACGTCGGTAATATAAACCTCGAAAGTATCTGAATGATCTTTAAAAACATTATTCTTATCTGAAAATGAAAATAACTTGCCTTTAGGAATAGCAGATCCGCTCTTCAAGACTTTGTTGGTGTTGGGATCAATAGATCTATACAACATGCCACAAATATCATGCTTACCCTCAAGGTCATCATAGTCACCTAAAATTGTTGAAATAGCATTTGGAACTAATTCATCATCATGATCAATTTTAATCAGCAGTTCTCCTTTTGCCTTGGAAATTCCGAAAGCTGTTGGTACTCCCCCTCCCGAATTCACAGGAAGTTGATACAAAGAAGTACTGATCAATTGATTTTTTAATAAAGAAGATACTTTTTCAACAGATTCTTTGCTTGACGCGTCATCAATTAATATCCACTCAATCAAATCCAAATGACCTTGAGATATAATAGAATCTCTCAACCTTTCAATAAATCGCTCAGAATTGTATAGTGGCGTAATGATAGTTATTTTCACGGTATTCCTTTCTCTCATTCCAGCCTCCTCCAGAAATAATTTTAAAACAAACCTGTAATTCAAAATAAATATATTCACGATAGATTCTTATACTTGCGTATTAGCATCGGACCTAAAAAACTAATAATAATCATCCATGAATTTGTTCTCAACGAAAAGTTCATACCAACATATAAAAACAAAAAAATCATGCCTTTAGTAAAAAAGTTTAGAGATATTAAGTTATTGATATAATCAGATATAAAAAAAGTAACCACACAGATTATTATTTGACTTAAAATAGGTTTAAAAAACAACCACGAGCTCATATTAAGTTCATTTTTTGCAAAAATAACATTCAAACTAACAGCTAATAAAGATACGATCACTAAACAATACAAATACACTTCGATTCCATTGTAATACGCGTTCAAAAAATTTAATGTATGCAAAGATTTTTTCATTATCTCCAATTTAAGAAAGGCTCTAGAGTTCCCTCTACTACTTAATACGTTAACTAACAGAGCACTCAAAGGATATGCAAATCCACTGAGTAAGAGCATTTCCATATACTGTACTGAAGGTAACCACTTATCAGAGAATAAGAATAAAATAAGCTCTTCAGCTGTTAGATATACTCCACCAAGTAATAAAAACACAACAAAACATAGTATATTCAGTGTATCTATTATTATACACCTAAACCTAGGAAGGTCATTTTGGACTTTACTTAGTATTGGAAACATCACTGACATTAAACTGCCCGAAGAGTATTGAATAATAAGTGCGTTAAACTGTTTTGCTCTTTGAAAATAACCAAGGGTGGTTACAGGGAAGAGTTTACCTATGATAAGAAAATCAAGTCGAGTAAAAATTGCATCTAATAAACTAGATAAAAACATTCGAAAACCAAATCCCCACAATTGCCTCAACGCTTTTAACGAGAAGGTTAAAGTAGGGCGCCAGTTAGCCGTTTTCCAAAGTATTATATTGTAAAATATGCCTTGAGAAAGAATTTGAGCAACTAAACTCCATACTCCCCAATCATTAAATGCGAGTGTTACACCTAAAACACCACTCAATAATGATGATTGAAAGCTAGCTTTAGTCAACAAAGGATAGTTCAGTTGTTTTCTTAGTCGAATTGCTTGTACACTACTGCATGCATTTATGATAAAAATAACGCTAATCACTTGTGCTAGTTTTATCAATTCAGGGTTGTTATAAAAACTGGCAATAAAACCAGCCGATAAGTATGTGATGCAGGTTAAGACTAGAGCTATAAATATATTAAAATAAAAAACAGATGAATAATGAACGTCTAATACTTTCCTGCGCTGAATTAATGCACCACCCAAGCCTACATCGGTGAATACTTGTGCAACTCCGACCACTACCATTAGCATTGCGATCAACCCGAAGTCACTTGGTTCTAACAATCGAGCGAGGAATATAGTGACTATGAATCCGGTTCCTTGGGTAGCTAGTTTACCCAAAAAGTCCCAAACAAACGCTTTTATTCCTTTAGATTTTAGACTACTCATTACTACTCTTATGAAGTGGTTATAAAACAACACTCATTAGGAGTGAGTCTTTTAGTTCGCCTTCAACGAACACATTTCCTTTTCAGGATCCAAGTGATGATTTATTTCTTGTTATAAAAACAACCAATTAGCAAAATAAGACTACTCTTTGAAAAATTTCTTCATATCTATTTTTTCTTCGACATTTTCAATTACGTTTTGCTCATGTAAGCCGCACTCTCTAAAAAGGCCATTAAACCTAGTATCTTCTTCTTTCATTCCTTGTTCTAAAGGCCTTGTTGTATGCCAATCTCCCATAGAAACATATCCTTTATAAAATAAAGGGTGATACTCTAAGTTATGCTGTAAAATATATTCTTCAACATCAGTACTAGTCCAGTCCAAAATTGGCAAAAGCTTGAACTGATCACCTTGAACAGACAAATATGATAGTTTCTTCCTCGAATCTGCTTGTTCACGCCGAAGCCCTGAATGCCAACATGTTGTATCAAGCATGCGAAAGGCTTCAGACATCGGCACTACTTTGTTAATTCGATTGTACTTCTTTAACCCATCCACCCCTTGTTCCCATAGCTTCCCATAAACCGCTTCTTGCCAAGCTGGTGAAGTTTCAGATCTAAACACTTTTAAGTTCAATCCTAATTTCTTACGTAAGCTCTCAATAAACTGGTAGGTTTCATCAAAAAGGTAACCAGTGTCTACCAGAATTACGGGGATATCAGGTTTAATAGATGTGTACATATGTAAACAAACTGCTGCTTGAATTCCAAAACTTGATGTCAATGCTTGATTGCCTCGTATGTTATTCAGCGCCCAAGCCACTCTTTCAGAAGCAGTCAAAGTTGATAGATACTCATTCATTTCAGACAATAACTCGGTTTGACGCTCAATATTTAGACGTCGAAAGGAGTTGATTTCTAGAACACTATACATATGCACACTAGCCTATATTAATATTTGTTTAAAATATCAGAAATTGTTTTAAAATTATCGATCTCTTCATCAGGGACTGCTTTTCCTGTCAAGTTTTCCAATTCTAAAAACAAATTAAACAAGTCTAAACTGTCTAAGCCCAAATCCTCAAAAATCAAATCTTGATTTTCTTTTATTGCTACATCAGCATCAATTGAGATACCCGCAGCGTTCATAGCATCAACTACAACTTCAATATTCAGCATTATTTAACTCTCCTAAGTAGATTTGTGGCCCATGAAAGGCCAACACCAAAACCAGAAATTATAACATTATTTTTTGTGTTATCATCAATATATTTCTCTAATAACAATGGGATAGATGAAGACACTGTATTACCGGTTTCTTTTATATCGATTGGTGCCTTATCTATCGTAACCTTTAGCTTTCTAGCGATCACTTCGACTATTGCAGCACTTCCTTGATGTAATAAAAAAAGATCAATTTCATCTTTAGTAAGATTGTTCTTGTCAAGATATCTAACAACATGATTGGGCACTTTAGTTGCAGCGAAGTTAAATACCTGCCGCCCATTCATATGTAAATATTCTTTCTTAGCTAAAGACATATCACCGCTACCATCCGTACCAAGTAAAGGCCGTTCTATTAAAAACTCTCCTTGAGTTGATAATAATGTAGCAGTGGCAGCATCACCGAATAATAATGAAGTTACTCTATCATTTTCATCTATTATTTTCGAATAAGGGTCTGCTGTGACTAAAATTGCATTATCAAATCCCATCTCAATCATATGAGATTTCAAAATACTTAAACCATACACATAACCAGAACAGCCAAGTGATATATCAAAACAAGAAATATCTTCTTTTAGCCCTAACTTCCCTTGAACTAAAGCTGAAGTGTGAGGAAGTCCATCAAAATCGCCATTTTGCGTAACAACAACAAGCGCATCTATATCTTTTTTATTTAGGTTTATTTTGTTCAACAATGATTCAACAGCTTTAACTGCCATATCTGAAGTATTCATACCTTCAGGCATTCGAGATAATTTAGATGCTCCTATTTTTGAATCAATAAATTCCTTTGATTCAGAAAATCGTTCTGAGTTTTTATAATTATCAATGTAATTATTAGGAATGTATGAGGCTATATCTTTTATATATATCATGCTTCACCTACAATAAACATAATCTTTGCTTTAAGCACTCCATTTAAATAAATCAAATTTTCACTAAATCTGGATGTTATTCTTTTATTTGATTCAATCTCTATAAGTCCATCAAAAGTAATAAGATCATGCTCTGATTTATACTGACCAAATAACCATTTCCCTGAACTTGGCTTATCTAAAGTATTATTTAATTTTTTTGTTAATGCGACAACATTCTCTATATAAGAAAAGTTATCATTTAAAATCATTGAAATTTTCTTATCCGAAACTTTAGCATTTTCAACTAAACCATCTTCATCAAAATCATACCTATCGTTTATTAACTCGTTCGATTCAAGTAGGTAGTATGATTGTTTTGGAGTTTTAATAATAGCGACTGTATTATTTCCTTTTTCAGTTGATAAGACACACTGGCACTTGGTTGTTTTCCGAAAAGAAATATCTGAAATATACTCATCCGTCAATAAAGCACTAACAGAATTAAACATATCCGTTCCATGAAGATAGTTACGGTCAGCTTTAAATTTAAAATATATCATTTCCTTTTTGGAACTCCATTTAACTTATTTTGTGTTGGAATGGCTCTAGCTGGCATGCCAATATACGTAGAACCTTCATTCTCAATACTTTTTGATATAATTGCTCCAGCACCTATCGTAGTTCTATTAGCAATTTTCACTTGAGAAGCAAAAGTTGCACTTGCTCCTATAAAACATTCAGAACCAATAACAACATTTCCAGCTAAAGTACAATTATTAGCTATGTGTGTATGATGGTTAATTTTTACGCCATGCCCAATCTGAGAGCCATGGGAAATCAAACAGTTATTATCAATAATTGTACTTTCATTCACTGAGCCTCGAACGATCGTCACATTAGAGCCAATAAAAACTTCATTTCCGATTTCTACATAACCAATTTGCGGTTGAATAACCCTTTCACCAGTTATTTCATCCCAAATCCATGCAACACCTTTGGCACCTATTACCGTGTTGTCAGAAATAGTCACATTATCTCCAATCATCACGTTGTCATGAATTACTACATTGGCACCAATAGAGACATTACTACCTATTGAATTTGCTCTTATGACAGAATTTTCATCAACATTAATGTTGGTACCTAACTTTGTTTCATTCGATATAAATGAAGAATCAGCAATTGAATACACATTATTTTTATATATTTCATTCATTAACTTGTAAAAAACCAATTGAGGGTTATCTACTAATATATAAAAATTAACATTGCTGTTTGCTTGCTCTCTATCTGATATGATAACAATCGATTGATCAATCAAATCAGGTGTACTACCTATACAATAATAAACTTTACGTTTCTCAATTTTTTTAATGCTTGCAAAACCGTTTACATCGCAATTTTGTCCAAAAGACTCATAGTCTTCGCAAACAAAATCTAGATTTTTAAGCACAATATCTGTATTAATCAAGTCAACACCTCAAAGCCACTGAATTACTAATAAAAATCAAACAACACTATCTATAGATTTTACAACCTGATTGATATTCGAGATAGTCATATGAGCATGCATTGGAAGACACAATATTCTTGAAGACGCATCGCAACTATTCACCGTCCCGTAATTATAACTATCAACAAACACTTTATCTAAAGAAGGTGAAAAGTAATGTCTACTTTGAATGTTGTTATTCTGCAGAGCTTTCGACACATTCTTCAGTTGCTTGGCATTTTCTAGGAGAATAGGCATATAAGCGCCGTTTGCATTAGCTTCAGGGTGCCACTCCGGTAGTTGTACGATATTTTTTAAGCCATTACGATACGCATGAAAGAGTTCAGCTCTATGATTCAAAACATTATCAATCTCATCAAGATTAACTAACCCTACAGCAGCTTGATACTCATTCATTTTGGCATTAATACCGATATTGACAATACCTTCATCTGGCCTTATACCAAAGTTAATAATTTCTTCAGCCTTCTCATAAGCATCTCTTTCCCTAAATACAATGGCTCCGCCCTCTACAGTATGAAATACTTTTGTTGCATGAAAACTTAAAGTACTTGCATCGCCGTAGTTAAGTACCGATTTATTGTTCACATTAACACCAAACGCATGAGCAGCATCATAAATAGTCTGAAAATTATACTGTTCACCTAGCGCGCTTATAGCATCAACATCGCACGGATTACCATAAACATGCGTTGCAACTACAGTATCAGCCTTACAGCCTTTCTTATAAGCCAAATTTATTGCGTGTGGTGATAAATTTAGACTCGCTTTGTCTATGTCAGCAAAAGCCAATTCGTCTTTTTGCCACTTAAATGCACTAACCGTCGCAACAAAACTAAATGGGGTTGAAATAACGGACTGACTACCAATCGCCCTCCCTGCTATCTGCAAAGCCGATGTGCCATTATTTGTTAGAAGTAGGTTTTCAACACCTAAATATTCTTCTAACTTTTCCGTTAACTCGTTATGAATTGGACCAAAATTTGTATACCAGCCATTATCGTTGATTTTCTCAAGATACTTATATAGTTTTTTAAGGTTTGGTTTTACTGGTGAGTTTAATGCGATCATTTTAAATTTCCCTTCGAACAGAAAATAGCAGTATCATTCTGCCAATTAATACCTAGTCATGTAGCATGGCATCCATTAGATGATACTATTTAATAGCGAGTAGATATTAGATCAACACCCTCTAAATCCTTTTTTGATAATATTGGTAGTGTAGATATAGGCCATTTCACACCAATATTTTTATCATTCCACTTAATCGAGACTTCAGAGGAAGGGTCATAATAATTAGTGCACTTATAAACAAACTCCGCCTCATCACTTGTTACATAAAAGCCATGTGCAAAACCTTCAGGCACCCACAGTTGGCGCTTGTTCTCTGCAGATAAATATTCACCTACCCACTGACCAAACGTTGGTGAGTCTTTGCGAATATCGACGGCAACATCAAACACTTCGCCAGAAACCACACGGACCAATTTACCTTGCGTGTTTTTGGTTTGAAAATGTAGGCCGCGTAAAATGCCTTTCTTCGATTTTGAGTGGTTATCTTGCACAAATTGAGTGGGTTTACCTGTAACTTGTTCTTCAAAACGTTTTTGATTCCAAGTTTCCATAAAGAAACCGCGTTCATCACCGAATACGCTTGGTTCAATAATTTTCACATCAGGAATACTAGTGTCAATGACTTTCATTTTATGATCCTGTATACGCTTGAATATTGTTTAATGCCGCCTTCCAATCACTCGCTTCAACAGTGAAATTTTGGATGATTTTCTCGTTCCTCAATCGAGAGTTACTTGGCCGCTTAGCAGGGGTTGGGTATTGGTCGGTCGTGATGCTTGTTAAGCTCGGCTTCTTCGCTAGTACTCCTTGCTCAACCGCAACATCAAAAATAGCATCAGCAAAGTCAAACCAACTCACATGAGGCAAACCCGAGTAGTGATAAACACCGTAATCCACCATATCTCCCTGAGTGATGCGCTTCGCAATTTGAATCAATGCTTCTGCAATATCACCCGCATAGGTAGGCCCACCAAACTGATCACCAACAATACTCAAGGCGTCTCGGTTTTCACCTAAACGCAGCATGGTTTTCACGAAGTTATTGCCATTTTCACCAAACACCCATGCAGTACGCAGGATAATGTGTTTATCACAAGCTTGTGCCACGGTGATTTCACCGGCGAGCTTACTTTTACCATAAATGCCTTGCGGGTTTGTCGCATCCGTTTCCACATACTCGCTCGCTTTATCGCCTTCAAAGACATAATCGGTCGAGATATGCAAAATGGCCGCACCAACACTTTGTGCTGCTTGGGCAAGGTATTTTGGACCATCTCTATTTATTGCATACGATAACTCAATTTGTTGTTCTGCTTTATCAACAGCAGTATGCGCTGCAGCATTAATAATCACCGTTGGTTGAAATACCTCAACTGCTGCAAAAACAGCATCGCTATTTGTTATATCGAGTTGCTCTTTATCAAGAGCTAGCACTACTGTATTTTTACGTTCACTGAGCTTTTGAGTAAGACTTGAACCAACTTGACCGTGACAACCGGTGATTAATACACGCATTACTTTATACCTTGTTTGTCATTGACTAAACGGGTGAGGTATTGCCCATAATCATTCTTCATCATCGGTTTAGCTAGAGTAGACACTTGCTCGTCACTCAACCAACCGTTGCGCCATGCGATCTCTTCTAGACACGCGACTTTTAAGCCTTGAACATTTTCAATCGTTTGCACGAAAGACGAGGCTTCATGCAGGCTTTCATGCGTTCCAGTATCTAACCATGCAAAACCACGACCGAGTAACTCTACGTTTAGCGAGCCGTCATTTAAGTACATTTCATTGAGGGTTGTAATTTCTAACTCGCCACGGTGTGATGGCTTCACTTGCTTGGCCATTTCCACCACACGATTATCGTAGAAATACAGCCCCGTTACTGCATAGTTGGACTTTGGTGTTTGAGGCTTCTCTTCAATAGAGACGGCTTTCATCTCTTCATCAAACTCAACCACACCAAAACGCTCTGGATCTTTGACTTGGTAACCGAATACCGTGGCACCAGATTCTCTTGACGCTGCGCTTTGCAGCGTTTTAGAAAAAGACTGACCGTAGAAGATATTATCACCAAGAACTAAACAGACGCTGTCATCACCAATGAACTCTTCACCGATGATAAATGCCTGTGCTAAACCATCAGGGCTTGGTTGAATTGCATACTCTAGATTAATACCAAAATCAGAACCATCACCCAATAGACGCATAAAACCGGCATTATCTTCAGGTGTTGTAATGATTAGAATATCTTTAATACCCGCCAGCATTAATGTAGAAATTGGGTAAAACACCATCGGCTTATCATAGATAGGCAATAGCTGTTTCGACACCCCACGAGTCAATGGATATAATCGAGTCCCTGAACCACCCGCCAGAACAATTCCTTTCATTAACTTTCACCTTCTTGAGATGTATCAACGCCTAAACGCTCCCGTTGGTATGAGCCGTCTTGTACGTTTTGGCACCAAGTTGAATGGTCTAAATACCATTGAACAGTCTTTTTAAGGCCAGTTTCGAAGGTTTCTTCTGGTACCCAGCCAAGTTCACGCTGCATTTTGCTTGAGTCGATCGCATATCGACGGTCGTGGCCAGGGCGATCTTGCACATAGGTGATCTGCTCTGCATACTTCGAGTCTTTCGGGACTAATGTGTCTAAGATTTCACAAATCCTATTCACAACTTCGAGGTTTTTCTTCTCGTTATGACCACCAATATTGTAGGTCTCGCCCACTTTACCTTCGGTCACCACTTTGTAGAGCGCTCGAGCGTGGTCTTCAACAAACAGCCAGTCACGGATTTGATCGCCTTTACCGTAAATGGGCAATTCTTTTCCTTCTAATGCATTTAAAATCACTAATGGAATTAGCTTTTCAGGAAAGTGATATGGCCCGTAGTTATTTGAGCAATTGGTTACCATAGTTGGTAATCCGTAAGTACGAAGCCATGATCGCACTAAGTGATCGGAACTTGCCTTTGAGGCTGAGTATGGACTTGACGGTTCGTACGACGTTTCTTCTGTGAATAATGGTAGCTTTGAACCTTCTTCAACTTCATCTGGATGCGGCAAATCACCATAGACTTCGTCTGTTGATACATGATGAAAACGAAAAGCCTGCTTAGCCTCTGTATCTAGGTTATTCCAGTAAGCTCTCGTCGCTTCTAATAATGTATAAGTACCGACAACGTTAGTTTCGATGAACGCTGCTGGGCCTGTAATTGAACGGTCGACATGCGACTCTGCAGCAAGGTGCATTACAGCGCTAGGCTTGTGCTCGTTGAATACTCGATCTAGTTCTGAACGATTACAAATATCTACCTGTTCGAATGCATAACGGTCATTTTTATCAACAGTGACGAGTGACTCTAAGTTCCCTGCATACGTTAAACAATCGACATTCACGACGCTATCTTGTGTATTCTCGATAATATGTCGAACCACAGCAGAGCCGATAAAGCCCGCACCGCCAGTAACCAGTATTTTCATTTTTTAGCCTATGAATTTTTTGTACCAAGGCATCGCCTTATTGATACCATCTTGAATGCGATACTCTGGAACATAGCCAAGCTTTTCATGCGCTTTTGCAATATTTGCTTGTGAGTGCCTTACATCACCCGCACGGAAATCGCGATAGGTTGGAGCTGACTCTAAACTAAACCCTAACCCATTAAGCGCATTTTGAATTGAAGCATAAAGCTCGTTTAGGGTGGTTCTATCACCCAACGCCACGTTATACACTTCATCTTTCGCATCATCTTGTGCTGTAGCTGCCAGAATATTCATTTGAACCGTATTATCGATAAAGCAAAAATCGCGACTGGTTTCGCCATCGCCATTAATGAACACCTCTTCACCCTGGATCATTGATGCTGTCCACTTTGGAATCACCGCTGCGTAAGCACCGTTTGGATCTTGCCTTGGTCCAAATACGTTAAAGTAGCGCAGCCCTATGCTTTTAAACCCATAAGTACGAGCAAAAACGTTCGCATAAAGCTCATTTACATACTTGGTTACTGCATAAGGTGATAGTGGGTTACCGATATTGTCTTCAACCTTAGGCAGCGCTGGATGGTCGCCATAAGTCGAGCTACTCGCCGCATAGGTAAAGCTTTTAACTTGCTCTTCTTTAGCAGCAGTGAGCATATTAAGAAAACCCGTGATATTCGCCGCATTAGTAGTAATAGGATCAGCAATAGAACGGGGCACACTGCCTAATGCCGCTTGGTGTAAAACGTAATCTACGCCTTTGACAGCATCCTGACAGGCTTCATAATTGCGAATATCACCCTCTATGAAGGTAAAATTATCCCACTGGTTAACCTCAACTAAGCCTTTTACTTCATCTAGGTTACGCTGATGGCCGGTTGCAAAGTTATCTAAACCAACCACTTTTTGGTTTAGTTTTAATAATGTTTCTAGAAGGTTGGAGCCAATAAAGCCGGCAACACCGGTTACTAACCAGGTTTTGGGAGCGGCAACAAGTTCACTTTTAATTTGTTCGAATTTAGTCATGATGTCTCTTTACTAACGATTCAGTACTTCAGTGCTTAAGGAGGTAAGGAGGGATAATCATTCTGTTAAATAACAGACATCTCCCCTCCCATCAACCAACCTATAAACGCATGTCTACATCTGATTTATCCAATACGTATTTCAAGTCGTAAAGTACGTGAGCCTCTTTACCTAATGCATGAATTTCTGCCGCACCCATTTGCTTAAACTCATTGTGGCCTACCGCCATGATGATGGCATCGTAATGGTTGGATTTTGGCTGGGTTAACGATAAGCCGTACTCATGCTGTGCTTCTTCGTTTGAACACCAAGGATCAACAACATCGACATTGATGTTGTACTCTTTTAGTTCAGCGACAATATCAACCACTTTCGTATTACGCAGATCTGGGCAGTTTTCTTTAAAAGTAAGCCCCATCACTAATACGTTTGCTCCTTCAACATGGATACGCTGTTTGAGCATCTTCTTTACCAACTCAGAAACAACATACTTGCCCATGCCATCGTTTAGACGACGACCAGCTAAAATCATTTCAGGGTGATAACCCACCGTTTGTGCTTTGTGTGTTAGGTAGTATGGATCCACACCAATACAGTGGCCACCCACTAAACCTGGACGAAACGGTAAGAAATTCCATTTTGTGCCAGCAGCTTCTAATACTTCTAAGGTGTCGATATTTAGTTTATTGAAGATAATGGAAAGTTCATTAATCAATGCAATGTTTACATCACGTTGAGTGTTCTCTATTACCTTTGCTGCTTCTGCTACTTTGATGCTTGAAGCTTTATGAGTGCCTGCTGTAATGATAGTTTTGTAAAGTTGATCAACAAATTCGGCAACCTCATCGTTCGAGCCACTTGTGACCTTTAATATATTAGTCACTCGGTGCTCTTTGTCACCCGGGTTAATACGCTCTGGCGAATAACCTGCGAAGAAATCTTTGTTAAACGTTAGTCCTGACACGGACTCCACCACTGGAATACAGGTTTCTTCTGTTGCACCTGGGTATACAGTAGACTCATAAATAAGAACATCGCCTTTACTTACAATCGAGCCCAAAGCTTCAGATGCTTTAATTAATGGTGTTAAATCAGGCTGCTTATGTTCATCAATTGGTGTAGGCACTGTAACAATGTAGACATTGGCTTCTTTGAGTTCATTAAGGTCTGCCGTGTACGTTAGAAACTCCGCTTCTTTGAGCTCTTCTGCTGAACATTCAAGCGTGAAATCTGAACCATTTTTAAGCTCATCAACGCGAGATTGGTTGATATCAAAGCCTAACGTTGGCATTTTTTTACCAAACTCTACTGCGAGCGGCAAGCCAACATAACCCAAGCCAATTATCGCTACTTTGGTATTTTCAAACATGGACGTCATATTTATTCCTAAAATATTATATTCTTAATTCTTAATTCTTAATTCTTAATTCTTAGAGTCATTTACTCATAAAAATGCCTCAGTTGTATTAAACACACTGAGACACTTTTCATTCATTTTGAGACAGTCTATTTTCGACAATCCCTTATAAAACCTAGATTTTGCTGTCTTTTTAAAAACCGCCCCAATAAGCCGTAAAAAACAACCTTTCTGTGGCTTGTAGCGCTTTTGACTTGCTAACGAGCTGAATTTGGGTACGCTACCGCCCTTAGGTTTGGCTCCTAAAGGCAATAGTAACAATTTGTACGCTTTATGCGTTTTTCATACGGTTTTAAATATGCGGGGCATTCTAGCAAAGTAAGTGCATATTAACCAGTTTGAAATTGACTCTGGCATGACAAACAACTCACCACGCATTCAACCAGCGAGAGCATTGTACGTCTTGCAGGTACTGGGTTTCTATGAAGTAGCGGTTTTCTTGTGCTGCGTCGCAGTAGCGCTTTTCTATATCAATGAAAATATTGCCGTTTCTATACAGCGAGACGAAGCTTGGGTTGTTGTTTACCGCCAATAACGCTTTAATCTCGGTGCGTGTTAACCCTTGTGGGTAGTGGTTAACCAGCAGTTTCAAGAACTCGCCAATGCGCCCTTCCACTCGCGCTATCTCTTTTTCTAAAATGGTGACTTTTTCTTCCGTTGTCAGTTTTTTTAGGCTGATATCGTCCATTTGCCCTCTCCCTAATTCTACTTTTGTATCTTGACGTTTTTTGTCTGTATTCGCGCTTGGTCTTCCCTAGCCTTTGGTTTCCTAAGATCTTGGTTTTCTAAGCTATTTTTTTAATAGCTTTGGCTATGTGAACAAGCGCTTCGTCTGTGAATAATCGAATGGTCACTTTTTAGAATCCGTGCAGGGCGATTTGGATTGAACGAGGGCCTTGATACGTGCTTCGAACGGATTGGTGGTGCTTTTGGCTTGGTAATCCGCTAGGGCCTGAGAGACGGGCGTGGGTTGTTTGTGAACCATGGGCTTGGCCGCCGGTTGGGTTTTAGCTTCCTTGGTCGATGTAGAAGCAGAAGCCCTTGCTGGTTTAGCCGTTCTTGTTTGCTTAGCCGCTCTAGCCTGCTTAAAGACTGGCGATGAGTCTCGCTTCGCTTTGGCTTGGTCGCTTCTTCTTAGCCAGCCATTCACAAAGTGACCAATGTGCTCAAAGGGTTTGCGCTTATCTGGGTTGATGTACAGCCAGGCTTGCATGGCATGCAGTTCTTGCAGCACATCTAACTTTGGGTAGGTGCGTTCTAATATGGTGGTGAACTCATGATAAATCGGCGCGCTGCCCTCTTTGGTGAGCAGGTGAATCACGACTTCATTCTGTTGGCTTATTGGAGTAGTGGTGGCTTGAGGTGTCGATACCTCATGTTGTTCAGAACCGCTTTGGGGATCAAGAACATCGGTGTCATCCAAGAGGCCGTTTTTCAAGATCAACTCTGTTTTATGTTCTTTATGAAAGATTATGTGTGCCAGGTGATCACTCTCCGTGGTGGATCTTGAGTCACCCAGGGGAGTGTCTGAATGGTCGGTTTTCTGCGCATGTTCTGTCTTCTGGGGGTATTCCGACGAAGCTGACGGTAAACCTGTTTGTTCTACATTGGCGTTCTCTTGATTCGCTTGGACTAGATCGGTCTGCTGAATGTGGCTGTCGCTGGGAAGGCGCAGCTGATAGATGTTGCTGCGCTGGCGTCCTGAATCATCAAACCGCTTTATTCGCTTCACAAAGCCTTGCTTTTCGAGCTCGTTAACATGTCGTTTAACGGTTCTTACCGACACTTCGCAATATTGCGCCAAGTAATTTAGGGAAGGAAAACACACGCCGCGCGCGTCGGCGTTATCGGCCAATTTTAATAACACCAACTTGCTTATTGGAGAGCCAGTTTTTAATGGGATGAAAGAAAGAATTAGAGAAACACACATGGTTAACGCTCCTTGTTAATTAGTCATTCGTATAGAAATCCATTGATATACAGAGCATTAACAACACTTTTTGGCGCTTTAGGGGCGAAAGGCCCATGAGATAAGTTGTAAGAAAAGATGTTTGGTTAATCGCCTCGGATAGATATGCAACATCAACCTTATTAAGCAATGGCTTTTCGAAGCACCTCTCATTTTTCTGTATTCCTCTGTTTTCGTGTTATTCCCGCCAACCCCAATCAAGAGCCTTGAAGTACATTGCCCTCCCCATGCAGCAATAAGGTGCTTAATGAAGGCGATAGTTTCTCTTTTTATTTCAGCGTATCAACCCGGAATGGCGAGCATCGAGTGCCGTGCTAACTCCCTCACTCAATCACGTCAGCCGTTATTTTTTAGTGATAGTGATGGGTTTGGCCAAGTACTGAGCTATGAAGTTAACGGTTATAAAGAAAGCCATTTAGAAGGTTGTTATTTTAATGAGGATGAATGCGGTGACACCCCCAGCTATGACGATATTTGCTGGATGATCAGCCGATCGCGGCGTGAATCGCCTCTGGGTTATTACGTGATGTATTTACGTTATGTCAGCCACCACCCCGGCTATGAAAAAACCGTAGCCACCAGTCTGCGACAACACATCGCATTGCACCCTGATTTAAATGAATCGCTATCAACGTCTTTAATCGCCTATTTACAACAACACGAGGATTTATTTTGTCAAACACTCCACCAGCAACTGATCGAGTTCCAAATCAGCCGTTAGAAGCGTCTGTTTTACAAGAGCGGGCTGACACCAAAGAACGAATTGATTCGGAAGAGCAGGCTAGCAAGATGGAGCTTATCCCTTCGTTAGAGCCTTGTTTACCTTCAGCATCCTATTCATTCAGCCTGGTTTCGGTTTTACTCCGCTTACCTCATTGCCCGCCATATTCCTTTATTACTGTGCATTGCAGCGCCACGCCGCCACAGCAAGATGTAGGCGTAGCCGAGATTCGCCAATGGCATAAAAAGAGAGGCTGGCGCGATGTGGGGTATCACTTTGTTATTCGTCGCAATGGGGATGTCCAATTGGGCAGGCCGCTGTGGCAAACTGGCGCGCATGTGAAAGGACACAACAAGGGCAATATTGGGGTTTGTTTGGTTGGCGGTTGTAATGCCGAGCTGCAACCAGAAGATAACTTCACACTTGCGCAGCGCAAGGCACTGTTTGGTTTGATGGCTGCACTGCAAGAGCAGTTCTTGATTTCAGATGAGAATGTTAAGGGGCATAAAGATTGGGGCGTGAATAAGGCGTGTCCTGTTTTGAAGATAAAAGCTTAAGAGCAGATGCGGGATTCGAAAAGTGAGGAAAATAAAGTGAGAGTGGTGCTTTTAGCTCCTCCCCTTTATCACGACTGTTACTTGGCAGAAAATATCAATATAAGGGGAGGCTGGGAGGGGTTGATTAGGCATCGCTAGCAACCCCCTCTAACTCCCCCTTCTATTAACACCATCACTCACAATAGTCCGGTGTTCAAGGGGGAGAACCAAAAGCTAAGTCTTCGAATAATTTGAAGATTGGATAAAGAATAGATACGGGTGGCGGGTAGACGGGATTCGAAGAGCTAAAAGAGCAGATTCGAGTAGCGGGTAAACGAGTAACAAGAGATGAAGAACGGATTCGAGATGCGCTTTTCGTATCTCGTTTACCCGTCACCCGTTACTGTCTTTAGCTCTTCGTTTACCCGGTTACTCGCATCTCGTTACTGCTCTTTAACTTTATTTCTTGTCGCTCGAATACGCGTAGTTGTAATAACCGTAGCCGTAAGAGCTAGATGCTTTCTTCTCGATGGCGTTGAAGATAACGCCTTTCACTTCGATGCCCGATTGTTCGAAGCGGTTGCGAGCTACATCGATCTCTTTAATGGTGTTTTGACCGTAACGCGCGACCATTAATGTGGTGCCAGCGAAGGCGCCAACAATACTTGGGTCGGTTACCGCAAGTACGGGCGGGGTATCAACAATCACCAAATCATACTCTTTCGATGCCCATTCCATTAGTTCTGCAAAGCGTGGGTGCATCAGCAGCTCTGATGGGTTCGGTGGCACTTGGCCGCGAGTAATAATATCTAGGTTCTCTACCGGTGTGGTTTTCACTGATTGAGCGAACTCTTGCTTGCCGCTCAGCACATCAGAAAGACCATTGTCCCAGTTCACACCAAAGCTTTGTTGTAGGTAACCTTTACGCATATCGGCATCAATCAACAATACCTTTTGGCCTGTTTTTGCGGCTACTGCGGCAAAGTTAGTCGAGATGAATGATTTACCAATGCCCGGCGCAGGGCCAGAAATCATCAAGATGTTGTTTTTCGCTTCGAGCATTGCAAAGTGTAAGCTGGTACGAAGGCCACGCAGTGCTTCAACCGAGAGGTCAGCAGGATTAGATTCGGCAAGCAGAGCTTCGGCCCCCTTAGTTTGTCGCTTCTTTGATTTAAAGCGATTGGATAGCTCAATCTGTAAATCAGATTTTGGTACCGCTGCATAAACAGGTAGGCCGATTTGTTCAATTTGATCGGGGCTTTCAACACCACGGTGAAACGCTGCTTTCACCAACACAAACGCCACACTTAGTATGCCACCCAGTAACGTCGCTAATACAACAATCAGTGACTTCTTCGGCTTTATCGCACCCGCATACGCTTGTGCATCATCTAAGATACGAACGTTACCTACAGTCCCAGCTTTGATAATACTCAACTCTTGAACCTTATTTAAAAGCTGAATGTAGATCTGTTGGTTTACTTCAACATCGCGCGTCATACGTAGTATTTCACGCTGTGTTTTAGGTAACTTTTGAACTTGTTTATTTAAACGTTCTTTTTCTTCAAGAAGAATATTTCTTTTGTCCAATAAAGATTTGTACGTAGGGTGATCCTTAGTAAAACGCTGGCTGATTTCACTTTCTTTAAACGTTAACTCATTCAATTGCGCCTCTAGCCCAACCACCAGCCTCAATGTTGTCTGCGCTTCTAAACCTAAATCAATGGAGTCATTTTTTTGACGGTAGCTATTTAACGTATCTTCGTAACTGTTTAATTGAGACTTAATCCCAGGCAGGTGGCTTTTTAAAAAAGAAAGGCTCTTCTCTGCTTCCGCCGAATTACGCTGAACGTTTTGTAAAAAATAGGTTTGACTAATGTGGTTGAGTATTTCAGAAATTTGTTGTTTGTCCTCACCTGCAAAACTCAAATTAAGAATACCGGTTTGTCTACCTTGTTCAGACAAAGATAAGGATGCCTTTAACCACCCAATGGCCGCAAGGCGACTACGTTTTCCAATAGAAAACTCAAAACCATTTGTCGATTCAAAGCCTGTTACAAATAAGCTGTAATCGCCTGCTGTTGCAAGTTCACCTACTTGACCTTTCAAAATCACGCGCTCATTGTCACGAACCAGTTGGTAAGTGCCTTGCTCTGCATCTAAAATTTCAATTTTGTGGGCACCCGTCGTGTATCGAGGAAGTACAAAACGGCTGACTTCAATGCGGTTGATGTCGCCTTTTAAACGGGCAACACCCTTACCAATATAAGGCATGTAGATAGGTGAGGTAACGGTGGTCAAATTGAATTTATCAACAGTTTCGCCCAAGATCATACGAGATCTAATGATCTCAATTTCTGCCGGCACAGAAGAGTCCTGCGAGAACATATCTCCCATGTCACCCACCATCGATGAAATACCGCCAGAGCTCTTTTTTTCTATTTGAATCAGCGAATCCGCTTTGTATATCGGCGTCGAAAGCAAAGCGAGCGCAATACCAAAGATAGCAAAAACAAATGTGGTGAGCATGATTAGCCACTTAGCATCCAGCAGGATACCAAGTAATTTCCCTAAATCTATTACATCTGGACTATTTGAAGACGGTTGCTGAGATGTTTGTATTGTCATCAGATTGCTACTTCCTAAACTAGTATTTTGGAGAGAAGTTAAACACGGCTTGTATACCTTATCTCTCATGTGATTCTATTGCTGGCGACAAAACTGAACTGCTTAAGTAAAGAGTATCTAAATAAAATGACAGTTACAGTTTTTTTGCCCAAGCTTGTGCTGCTTCGTCAATAAGCTTATAGGCATATTCAAAAGCTTCACGACTTTGACGATACGGGTCGGGAATGTCTGTTTGGCCAATCCACTGACCAAACAGCATGGTTTTACCACGCGCTTCCGGTGATATTTGAGTGAGCGCTTCCATATGGCCCTTCTCCATAACCAATATCAAATCATACTGGGCACAAAGCTGTGGTGTAACTTGCTGCGACTGATGATTTTCAACATCGACACCATTTTCAGCGGCAATTAAAATCGCCGTGTCGTCTGCTGGCTTGCCGATTAAACGACTTTTTTCAGCAGCGATACCGGCAGAGGCCACTTCTTTGTTTGGGAGTAGTGTTTGTAGAACACGTTCTCCCGTGGGTGAGCGGCAGATATTTCCGACACACACAACTAAAATTTTGTTAAACATAACTAACTTCTAACTTCTAACTTTAATGAAACTTATAAACATGAAAAATCAGGTTACACGTTAAATGTAACCTGACCTCACTACCAATCGCGAACGCGCAATACAGATTCAGATAGTTCATTGAAGCCGGAAATGGTTGGGAGCAACTGACTTATCACTCGGTTCCAACGGATAACAGGTGCAGCAGTAACATAAACGATATCATATGGCTTTAAATCAAATTCGGTGCCGATCACCAATGCCGAGACATCTTCCATATTCAGTTGGTAGATATCCGCCATACGTTCCGATTTATCATCTGAAGTACGAATAACAAATACACCTGTAGCATCGGCTGCCAGCTGATCAATACCACCAACATTACTCAAAGCTTCTGTTAAGCTCATACCTGCACGGTCAATCTTCAACAACTTAGGATCGTTCACTTCACCCATAACAAATATTTTTTGAGCATCATTGCGAGGAACGTGAACAATATCACCGGCTTGAAGTAATCTATTTTGAGTCAAATCACCCTTTTGCATTAGCGCATATAAAGAAACATATTCTTGCGCACCATTACGGGTTAATGAAACATTTCGCCAATCAGCCTCTTCAGCCAAACCACCTGAACGATTTACTGCATCCAGTAATGTTAAAGGGATATTAGTAATCGCTTGTTGCCCTGGAGAATCAACTTCCCCTGTAATGTAAGTTCTTTGAGAACGAAAACCCGCGACATTGACATCGACTTGCGGACTTTCAATATATTGCGAGAGACGTTTAGCAACGTCAGTTCGAATCTCATCTACCGTCTTGCCTAAAACATTAACACTACCAATGTATGGGTAAAAGATAGTGCCGTTTGAACGAACCCAATTACCCGCCTCTTCAGCGCTACGGTACGAACCTGCTGGAATGGTCAATTCAGGGTGATCCCAAATGGTAATATTTAGAATATCACCGACACCCACTTGGTATTCATATTTTGCAATTTCAATATCTAATGAAGGATTAGCTTGAGAAGCTGATAGAGGTTCACTTCGATAGCTTGATACCGATTGAGCCGTGAGTGGGTAAAGGTTAACCACGTCAGAAACATCAGACTCTTGCTGTTCCTCTGACGGCTGAATTACAGTCTTATTGTCAGTTGAAAGGTGAGTTCCTGGAGTCGTACAACCTGCGAGCAATGCAGGAAGGAGCGCTATAAGGAGACGGTTTTTATTAATCTTCATGTTAACCAAGTCATAGAAACGGAGTGTGTCGTGATATCCCAAAGGACACCCAAAGAAGTTAGAGCGAATAATTTTATCAGCTACGCAGGATTTAATAGAGTTAAGGAAGGCTACTATTGTGACTTCGCTTCCACTTAACATCAAAATAGGGACGCTACCGCCCCTTGATATTCCGCGAGATCACACTGCGTAGTTAATCTGCCCCTAGCAATATTGAACTTGCATAGGCGAATTTCATCTAAAACGTAGCAAAAAAAAGAGCGCTTGCTTCGGTTAGTTTAACCCGTAAGCATTATCCACAATCTGTGGTTATTATCAACCTAGTTGAATGGTCTTAAGGTTAAATAGCTTAAGAGCAGATGCGGGATGCGAGTGAACTAGATGCGAAAAGCTAAAGGGCAGATGAGAGTAGCGAGATACGAGTAAACGAAGAGCCTAAAGCCGTGTCGGGATGCTTTTAGCTCCTCCCCTTTATCACAACTGTTGCTTGGCAGAAAATACCAACATAAGGGGAGACAGGGAGGGGTTGGTAACACATAGATTAATATCCCCCTCTAACTCCCCCTTTGATGAACATCACCGATCAAAAACGAACGGCGTTCAAGGGGGAGAACCAAAAGCTAGGCTCGTCGCAGGCTTAATTACTCTCACCTGCTTTAAAGCTCTTCAAAACTCGGTTACCCAAACCTCGTTACAGCCCTTTCCCGGCTCTTCGTATCCCGCTTACTCGTCACCCGAATCTATCTTTTTTCTCTCTTCGATACCCGATTACTCGTTACCCGCATCTGCTTTCAAGCTACTTAACGCTGCTTGGCCTTTGGAACCAAGGTGAGCGAGCATCGGTTTGATCGAACAAGTTGTATTGTTTGTTCAGCACTTGCCCGCCGTCACGCGTGATCGGCAACCAGGTAAAGCCAGCACGACTTGAGCTTGGTTTCACGGTGACTAGATCAAACGGAATCGACACGTAGAAGCCTTTGGTATAACTGCCTTCACCGTACTCTTCGGTTGTCATGTCGGTTAAGCTTACAAACGCACCGGCAATAACGCCGCTCTTGAACTGCTTAGAGAAGTCGACACGAGTCCCGACATCACCCGCAAGAAATTTACCGACCCCCACTTTGAGTAAGGTATCGGTCAAAAAATCCCATTGTGGGGTGTAGTAGCCGGTAATAAAGCCAGTTGTGCCTTTATCAATCACCTTGTAGTAAGCCTGATCTTTTTCATGGTATTGCAGCTCTTCATCAAACGTACCAAACCAGCTTTCTGGATCTCGCTGGCTGATCGCCGTCATGTCTGCACCAATCGCCCAGTTTTGGTTAAATGGTCGATACAGGATTTCACCGCCGACGCCAGCAAACATACTCTCTAGGTAACCACCGTAGGCTTGGGTGTAGATACCGTGACCGTAATCCTCAAACCAAGTCAGTTGTAAGCGATCTAAGCGAATGGCTTCGTCTGAATATGAACGGAAAAGTGTTCTTACTCGTGCGGTTTGAGCTGTGCCATCTGTTGGAATTTCGTAATTAAACTTGTCATAGTTGTCTATCAAATTCACATACAGAGAACCGGATAATTCGATACTATTTGACGCCCAGAACGAAGCATTGGTGTATAAACCCAAACTGTATAGGTAGAAGTTTTCAGATGAACCAAACGACTGGGCAAGGTGCGGTGTAATCGACACATCGAATCGCTCTCGCCCATCGTGATAAATAACGGATTTCTTACGCTTTAGTTCGTGAGTGTTTGTTGCATCACTGGTTTGAGCATTAAGGTAACGGTTGTTCGCTGCCGCTTTGAATGCTTGTGCATCTACCGTTGTCTCGGTGAGTTCCATCGATTTATCGTTTTCGATGATTTTGTAAGTATCAATGTAACTTGGCACCGCATTCGCAATCACAGTCGCACCGCGTTCAACAGCGATATCTCTGTCTCGGTATTTGACCTGAGTGCCCTTGACTACAATGCTGTTATCGTCGACCAAGATTTGCGCTTGTTCATAACCAGCGATCGTTTCAAGTTGGCTTGCAAGGGCCGCCATATCGATGTCGTCAACCGTCTCGACACCACTCGGGCGTAACTCTGCTGTTTCGGTATCTCGCCACACGGAATACATTTCGTTGAAATTGGTAGAGAGATCGAAACCAAGGGTTAGCGTATCACCTCGCTCGTAGCTCACTTTAGCCGAACCCCAATCGGTGAAACGGTAAACCGCACCCACGTTCCATGGCGTGTGTTGTGTCATGTCGACACCACCACGTACTACTGGGAAGTCTTGAGAATAATCATTGCCATCGTATTCAAGCTTCAAGGTTAACGGCTTATAAGGGGTTTGGTATTCAAAACCACCATAAATTGCTGCATCGCCTTTAAACCAACGCTCAAAATCGACACTGCCGCCATTACCTTTATAGTCAGACGGACGTTCGCAATACTTGTCACTGGCTTTACACAGTGGATTGGTGAAGTTGCCACTGGTACCCATGTATCCCCAAGCCATGCCCAAGGTAAAATCAACAGGACCAAAACGTTTAGTTGCCGCGACAAATTCGCCATCAAATAAACCGGTACCACCAAAGTCACGCACACCGACCGATACTTCCGGTAAGTAGTACCCTTCTTCGATTAAGCGCAGTTTAAAGTCGATGCCTTTGTCTGTGTATTTAGTACAGCCACTGAATGAGTTTTGAGAACAATCTTGGTCTGCGCCTCCGCTATAAAGCAGATCTTGTACTTGCGTATAACGAACAGTGGTTTCAAGCCAAGGCATCACCTGTAGGCTCACGTTATAAAAATAGTACTCATTGTTAAACGAAGCACTAAAGTTGAACTCACCTTCAGGTGCCATTCGGCCTGTCGGCATTTGCATTAAGCCAACACCACCAAAGTTCATTTGCGATGTTCTGTATTCAGTGTCGTCGAATGACGATTTTTCTGCTCGAATCGAAGAGGAATCAATAGTTGTTTCTGCACGAGCCGTGTCTGTAAAAACCGTCTCTGCAAAAACCGAAGCACTGTTAGCCATTAACAAGGCGCAGGTAACCGATGTGCACACTGCCGATAGAGGGAATGATTTCTGTTTCAGCATTACAGGCCAACCTTATGACGTAGCAAATCGACAATATCTTGGTTCAACGTTGAGTATTCCGATGGCAGAGAGTAGAACGCCATAAATACGATAGCACCTGGTGCTAAGTACACCGGCTGTTCGTTCCAGTACACATATTGAATGGTTTGCACCACGCCATCTGGCTGAACAACATACGCCACACTTTTATCTGCAGATTCACCAATAAAGCCATTCGGTAATGCATCGAGGTAATCATTCAACGTGCCATGCTCAATCAGATTCATTGTTACCGACTCTTTCATTGCACCCATCAACTGAATTGACGTTGGTCGTTGTGGTAAGTACAGAGATAAGGCTTGAGTTTGACTGTCTGACGGCTTGTTAGTATGAGAACTTGAAACAAGCAATGGGTTCTTATCTGATTGAGAGATAACGGCATTACGGTCTAGCTCAATAAAAACTCGATTGAGATATTGGAAAGAGGCTAACTGTTGGCGCACTAAGTTTGCTTCTGGCTCTTCTACTGCGAAAGCTTCAAGCTGATTCAGTACATTGCGCTTTTTGGCTTCGATAGATTCGTTAGCTTGGTTAGCTTCTTTAAATCCAGTAACTGCAGTCGCTTCAGTATTGGTTATATCAAACAGTTGAGCCGAAAGGGGGAAGTAACCAACAGTACCGTTAGCGTTAGAGCTCGCATTCGCGCTTGCGTCGTCTAATACACGAAGCAGTCGAACGTTAGTTTGATACTCAAGCGTCACACCTTGGAGAGGAAGCTCGATTGTTGTTTTAATCGACGAAGAGCGTTCAGGCGTAACAAGATCAGAAGCCGAAGAAGCGGAGCTCAAAGCAAACAAAGCGCTGATCATTAACAGAGCTCTCATCGTTAATAAAGTTCTCACCAATGGCAACCGACGTCCCGTCATTTTTGATGTATGACTCATATAATTCATCATTTTAGTTCATTACCCTGTTCGTTAATTGCTTTGATAATGCTTAAGGACGGTTAACTCAAGCCTTGTCATATCAGGGCCTAAATACTGTATGGTTTTTACCACTTTGCCTTCGCTGTCGACCCAATATTCGTTGGTGATCTCTTGTTCTAACATTGGGAATTGAATTTTTTCTTGGAACTTCTTGGTATCGATAGACGCTAACGGTGTTTCTACCGTTTGATTCCCCGCATACGTCCGGGTGATATTCGCTTTATAGCCAAATCGATAGTTAGGTTGCCAGTCGTACACCGCTTGCCACTTTTGGGGACCTGGGTTCGCTGACACATCAAACGCAGAAGAAGAGTCTGGCGACGAGCTGTTTGCAGACGAGAACGTATTTAACGGTTGGAATGCCAAACCAGAGAGGTTTTCATAAGGAAGCAATAGCGTTTGTACGATACGTCCATTTTCAGTGACAATCATCGCTTTGTCAGAAGACATCCACTTTAACTGCTCTGCGCCCGTTTGAGGGTTTTCACCGACGTAGGCCAAAACCATGAAGATTTTGCCTTGGTCGTTTACTTCTGCATAAATGCTGGAATACGGTAAGGTTTGAATGTATTCCTTAGACAGCTCAACATCGGAGCTTCCAAAAAAAGCTTCATCAAAAGTGTAATTAACGTCTTGAAACTGCTGAGAACAACCAGCAAGAAAAAGACCAAGGGATATGATTAGAGGTTTAAGCATGACGAGTTCTGCTTCCTAGCAATCTGGTTGCTGATTCCAATATAAAAATCTGATATAAAAAAACCACTTTATGCTTTCACATAAAATGGTTTATACGCCCGACAACAAAAAACTAGTTAGTTGTTGTCGTTACTGTTGCGCCGCCATCGTTAGAAGCAACCGCTACTGCTGCTGCAGCCGCTACTGCTGCTGTCGCTACCGCTACTGTTGTTGCTGTGCCTGCTGCTGCTGCAGATGCACCAGCGCCTGCCGCTGCACCTGAACTTGTACCAGTGCCAGCTGCCGCTGTAGTTTCAGCTGCAAATGCAGCACCTGAGAAGCTAACTGCTAATGCAGCTGCTAGAGCCATCTTTTTCATAATGATTTCCATTAATATAAACGTTCATATGCAGAAGATAATTTTCACACCTTCAAACAGTTGCTCAGCTTAAACAACTGATTGATCATCATAGATAATAACCACAATCAAGTAAATGGATAAATCATAAGCAATACCTTATAAAGCAATATTTAGGAAATAGCGTCACATAAAAATGGCCTTAGAGACTGTGGAGGTCAACAAAGCTATGTTTGTATAACGCAGAAGCCAGTACCAATGATCATAAGAGAGCGTAAACCATATCTAACTAAACCCTGTCGCCAGAGCCTTTACCTAATACTGTTTGAATGATGTATTGGAAGTACAATTTAGTATTCAACGTGTGAATCATGCGTTGATCCCACTCCGCGAGTTTTTCCGGTGTCGACATGTCGATATCATTGATTTGAGCTAACCCCGTCACACCCGGTCTAACCGACAACACTCCTCTCGACTCTCTCTCATCAATCAGCTCTTGCTGGTTAAACAGGCATGGCCTTGGACCAACTAAACTCATTTCACCTTTAAGTACGTTGTATAACTGAGGCAGTTCATCCAGTTTCGTTTTACGCAGGAACCCACCTAGTTTAGTTACAGAGCTCGCCCCAACTAAGTGAGTCGCAACAGATTTTGTTTCCACTGGCATAGTGCGGAATTTAACTAAAGTGAATGGCTTTTTGTTGCGACCAACTCGGGTCTGAAAAAAGACAGGAGAACCCGTATCAAAATAGCCGAGGAGACAAATAACAACAAATACAGGCCAAAGGAACAACAAGCCAAAGAAAGCAAAAATAAAATCGAACAAACGAATCAAAATATGTGTCCTATCAAATTCGGATTGAAAACGTGGGGGCACTATAAGCACCACTAATCAATAAAGGATACCTGAAAAATTTATGGACAAGAAAGCCATAAACTACCTAAAACGCATCAATGCGACTTCAAGTAAGCTTCTACGGTTCTTTTGATCCCTTGTTCAAAACTTACAGGGGGGTTCCATCCCAATATCTCTTTCGTCAAACCTATATCCACTTGGAGGTTGCCGCATATTCTTTGCGCTATGTGCTGTCTATTTAAAACTGACGATCCAGCTTGTATCCAAGACATTGGGATTGGAATTAATCGCGGTGATTTCCCCATAGCATGAGCGATGGTTTGCATCAATTGAGTTGTCGATACATCCTGATCATCAGAAGCTAAGAAGGTATAGCCCGGAGCTGAAGGGTGCTCGCAACAAGTTAGTATCAAATCGGACAAATTATCCAAATAAACCAAGCTTCTCTGGTTCTTTATAGCACCAAACGGTAACGGAATGCCTTTATCAATCAAACGCATCATAGATAAGAAATTTGCTTTGACGCCAGGCCCATAAACTAATGGAGGCCTAATGATAACCACTTCTAGCCCTGTCTCTTTTGAAAGCTTAGCCAACTCAACTTCAGCTTCATACTTGCTCAAACCATAAGGGTCTTGCGGAGTATTCTTTAAATTCGGTTCAAAGGGTAAATTTGGCTCACTGAATTCACCGTTAACTTTAATAGAGCTGACAAATACAAACCTTTTAACGCCCGCTTCAGCGGCTTGCTTCGCTAGGTTCAAAGTGCCAAGGGTGTTGATATCTCGATAGGCAGTTAAAGCACCTTGCTCACTCTCATTCATTTGATGCACTCGAGCAGCACAATGAACAACACAATCCACACCTTCGAATGCACCAGACCAATCGGTACTCGAATCAATAGAAGAAACAGCAAAGCTATTAACGGCCAAGTTATTAACAAACTGGCTATTAACAAACAAGCTATTAGGCTGTATTTGTGCCGCTTTTCGCACTACAGGCACAACTTCCCACTGACACTCTTGTGCTAAATTCGCAACGCGAGAGCCGACAAAGCCCGTACTACCAGTGACTAATAATTTCATAATACAAAAAAGCTCTACATATTGAATAAAAAACAAGCAGCATCAACAGCAAAACTACTGAGCACCACAGAACCATCAATAACATCTAGCTTACCGCACTCAACAGCATTAAAATATCTTGAATAAAAACATTGTGCAGCGATTGCTAAACAAATATCAATATCTCAGGGACAACAATGATCAAGCCAATACGAGCAATTCTCAACACCAAGCGGAAAAATAAACGCTTAATTAGTATTGGTTACGACATCTTTGCAATAGCAATGTCTATTTATCTTGCTATTGCTTTAAGGCTAGGTACATATACATTTGAGCTAGGGCTAGACGAGTGGGTCACATTACTTTTGACAATTTCAGTCACGGTATTCACCTTCGCCAAACTTGGCATGTACCGAGCAGTACTACGCTATATGATGTTTCCTGCCGTCGGTAACATCTTCTTTGCTGTATTTATCTCATCTCTAACCTTAGTTATGAGCGGATTCTTTTTTCATACTTTTATCCCAAGAAGCGTTCCATTTATTTACGCTGGGTTAGCGATTCTGACCTTAGGTGGGCCAAGGATAATGATCCGCTCTGTCTATGATCAGATGATCAAACGCAAAAAACCCAATGTATTTATCTACGGGGCCGGGGCTACAGGTCGCGAACTTGCATATGCTCTAATACACGGTGATGAATATAACCCGGTTATATTATTAGATGACGACCCGAGCAAAAGGGGCAATATCTTATTTGGGCTAAAAGTCCATCACCCAAGCGAATTTGAGCATCTTCAATCTCTTTATCAGCCAGTAAAGCTATTACTAGCAATTAATAATATTAATAAAGGTAAACGATTAAGACTCGTAGAAAAATTATCTGATTGGCCTATTGCGATTCAGTCTGTCCCATCGGTAGAGGACATAGCTGCAGGTAAAGCGACTGCGACAGAGATCAAAGATCTCGACGTAGCTGATCTATTGGGTAGAGCGCCTATCACACCTGACAGTGAATTGCTGGCAAAGAATATTCATAACAAGTGTGTCATGGTAACCGGTGCCGGTGGTTCCATTGGTTCAGAGTTATGTCGTCAAATCTTGGCGCAGCAACCTAAAACATTAGTTCTATTCGAACTCAATGAGTACAACCTATACAAAATTGAACAAGAACTACTTTCTACAAAGAAAAACTTAAAGAGCCAAACTCAGATCATTGCCGCTCTAGGTTCAGTCCAAAGACAGAACCGTCTTGAAAAACTCATTAATACATATGAAATTGAGACCCTGTATCATGCTGCCGCATACAAGCATGTCCCCCTAGTCGAGGATAATGTTGTTGAAGGGATTCGTAATAATGTTTTTGGGACACTATCCTGCGCACAAGCCGCTATAAAGTGCGGTGTGAAAAATTTTACGCTAATTTCAACCGACAAAGCCGTAAGACCAACGAATGTCATGGGTGCGAGTAAACGGATGGCTGAACTCGTTCTTCAAGCGCTTGCAGATAAAGGGACAGATACTGTCTTTACCATGGTCAGGTTTGGCAATGTGTTAGGGTCTTCCGGATCGGTAGTGCCACTTTTTAAGAAGCAAATTAAAGCTGGCGGCCCTGTTACTGTGACGCACCCTGATATCATCCGTTATTTTATGCTAATACCAGAAGCTGCACAGCTTGTCATTCAGGCTGGTGCGATGGGAAACAATGGACAAGTTTTCGTACTGGATATGGGTGAACCCGTTAAAATTCTAGACCTTGCAAAACGCATGGTACATTTAATGGGAATGAAGGAAAGCCTTAATTCAAGCTCGGATGAAGGTGATGTTGAAATCAAATTTACAGGTTTAAGACCCGGTGAGAAGCTATATGAAGAGCTTCTCATTGGTGACAATGTCGAAGGAACTAGCCACGAAAAAATCATGACGGCAATGGAGAGTAAGCTCAATTGGCCAGAGATGCAGATACTATTGAACGAGCTAGACGAGTGCTGCCATGATTTTAATGTAGAATGCATTAAACGGATATTATTAGATGCCCCTACGGGGTATAAGCCTGAAGCTTAGCTTTCAACACGCCCCATAATTTCATAGGGTACTTAGATAATAGCCAAAACCAATTTGAAGATATACCGTGTTGTTTCAAGGAGTGAAGTATCTCGCTATTCAACTGCAAATTAGCAGTGATACCTGAAGTACTTACTCCCCCTTCACGCATCTTTACTAAATTTTTCTCAAGGTATTTCAAATTAAAACTTCCACTTGAAAACAATCTCACAATAAAATCAAAATCAGCCGCTATTTTATAATCTAACGAATATACACCTATTTCTTCAAAACATTCCTTACGCAAGTAAAGGGAAGGATGAGCTGGCATAACTCCACATTTCAAATTGCTATAACTTGCTGACTTAGATGAGTAAAAACGAGTTAGTTGTTCAAGATCATCCTGCTTACAGAAAACCACATCACCATAAACACCATCAATATCAGGGTCAAAACAAGCAACAACTTCTTCAATGATTTCATTATTAAATAAGACATCATCTGAATTGATAATTCCAATGATATCTCCTGTTGCCATTGAAATCCCCTTGTTCATCGCATCGTATAGTCCTTTATCTTTCTCTGACAAAAAAAAGGTTATAACATTTTGATACTTATTAGCAATTTTCTGTGTGTTATCTATTGAGCCACCATCGATAACGATATATTCAATATTTTCATAAGACTGTTGACAAATCGAATTGAAAGTATCTTCTATCGTACTTCCTGAGTTATAACATACTGTTATTAAAGTTACTTTCATTTATTCTCCATTCTACTTTTTCACCAGAACACTGAAAGCCTCATCGAAATATTTCTTTTTCGAATAACTCCATAACGACTTAAATGATGCATTAATTTTCTTTGCACATAATAATATGATTGGAAACACAATATAAAATTGCAATTCCACACCTAAAATCCACATGAGCAGAAGAAAGTTACGCTTCTGACTCAAAAAAAACCAATAGTTTGCACTGAAAAATATTATATGACAAAAACATCAACACCAATAAGCCCGATCGAAAAACCGGGAACTTTAAAATGGTAAAGCACAACAATAATAAACGACAATGTTCTAATAAAAACAATGTCGTAACGAAATTTATGCATGTATTTAACTTACATTGTTATTAATTGTTGATTGAGCTTAGTTAACAATACGTTCGTGCAAGCAGTCCTTTACAGTCAACGATATACTGAGCCGTTTCAACTGAAAGAACTAATGATTCACCTTTGTTTAATATATAGACTAACCCGTCAGACTCCACAGTTACCAGTCCATCTAAACAAAGTAATATTTCTGGTGAAGATACTGTTATTTCTTGTGTTATTCCTTGCTTTATTATATCAAACTTAAAATCATCTACTGGAATTGGATAAATATCTCGTCCATTCTGAATTACAGGGGGCATTAAAAGATCTTGCTTACGAATTGGATTGAATCTTGTATTCGATATGAGTTCAGGCACATCTATGTGCTTTGGAGTCAGTCCAGCCCTAAGAACATTATCAGAATTAGCCATAACCTCTACACCCACACCTCGAAGATAAGCATGAGGAGTTTCAGCGTATAAGAACATAGCTTCACCTGGTTGCAGTTCTATGACATTCAAGAACAATGGCGAAAATAGTCCAATATCATCAGAATATATAGTCGCTAGCTCTGTGATTAATCGATGGAGAGCAACAATATCTGTATCACTTTCATTTGGCTGGAAAGCTAGTAGCTCTTCAGTTGCTTGATTTTTAAGATCTTCCGTTAGTTGGAGAATGCTTGTAAAAACTCGTTTAAGTGACAATGAATTTGGTGACTGTAAAAGTAACTCAATAATATCTGAGATTGAAGGTAAATTTATTACTGAAAAAAATCTAACTATTTCAGGTATTTCACGAAAACCATTCATTGCTAAATAAGGTGTTATCGCATAAACAAGCTCAGGTTTATGATTAGCATCGCGATAATTCCTATTTGGCGCATCTAATGGAATATTTGCTTTATTCTCTTTAGAGAAACCAATTTCAGAAGCTTGTTTACTTGGATGAACTTGGATCGAAAGCGGCTGCTCCGCAGCTAGAATCTTAACCAGAAAGGGCAACTGATTTGAAAACTGCTGCCTGTATTCACCTAACCATTCTATAGGTGAATTTTCTATTATCTCTTTTAGTGGGAGCCATTCCCCATCTTTCTTAATTAGAGAGCTTCCATTGGTGTGTGCCCCCATCCACAATTCAGCTTGTGGCTCTTGCTTTGGGTTGGGGATAGCAAACAATTCTGACATTGCTGTTATGCTGCCCCATTGGAAGTTCTTTATTGGATTTTGTAATGGATAAATCATAGTGTGCCCAGTAACTCTATTTATGCTCAACCTAAATAAAAAAGAATCTACAGATTACAGTTCCTTTTGCAAATTTATCAAGCAAATGATTTTTGTTCTAGTTTACTAAGTGTTTGATTAACTAATAGACATGCGGAATCTAGTGAATCAGCTTCAGCATAACAGCGTAATTCAGGGGCATTTCCTGATGGGCGTAAGTGAATTATTTTCTGGTCTTCCAGTGTCAAACGTAAACCATCTGTAGTATCAACACTCTCTACTTTAACATCAACAAAACCTAATTCAAAAAGTAAACCGTTTGGCGAACTCAGACCTTGCTCTAAGATTAAATGGCTTTTTTCAATAGCAAAGTTCTGAATTCGATCACTATGTGTGAAACGTTTTTCTATTTTTTCTTGCAATTGGACTATTGGTATATTTTTAGCCGAAGATAACAACATTAAGGCTGGTAGAACAGCATCCCTTGTAGGTAAAGCTTTTAATATTTTTCCATTAATGCTGACATCACTACCAAGTAAAAAACCACCATTAGCCTCAAAGCCAGCAATAGAAGAAAAATTAACAATAAGCGAACTAAACTCTGCAATTACATATGGAGAGCCAATCTTTGTCTTTGATACATGTTTAAATGATGGTGATTTGGCAATGATTGAATTACAACTTACTGGAATAGCTAGCGCTTCAATATGCATCGCTTCTGCACATAATAAACCTAAAACATCGCCACGTAGCCAATCGCCGTTTTCATTTGCAACTAGTGGTCTATCACCATCACCATCAGTTGAAAAAATAAAATCTAAATTATGCTCTTTTGACCATATTTGTGCTTTTTTCTTATCGGCTTCAGAAACAGCTTCAGTATCAATTGGAACAAACTCATCACTACGCTCAAGAGGAATAACATCAGCACCAAGCGCTTCAAACATTGGCGCATAAATATCACGACCAGCACTTGAATGCTCATAAATACCAATGCGTTTACCGGCAAGTAGCTGACTATCAAACAGTGACGTGTAACGCTCAATATATTGAGTAGCCGCTTTATCACTAATAACAAGTTCAGGTACGTTTATTATATCTTCAAACTGAGCAGTAGCATTTAGAATCACTTGTTCATCATCTTTGCTAATTTCACCATCTGGTCGATAAAATTTAAGGCCATTACGATCAAATGGAATATGACTTCCGGTCACCATAATGCAGGGAATGTTATCTTGCATTGAAACATAAGCAAGCGCTGGAGTTGGTACAACCCCATAGTAGACAGCATCAAGCCCTAACTGATATACAGCTTTAATGCAAGCTTGAGCCATTGCTGGGCTACTAGGGCGGTTATCTATTGCTATTGCAACTTGTTTAAAATCAAAGCTAGATTGTATCCCTGTAATAAAAGCATGAGTAAAAGCAGCGCACACATTAGCTGTAAATTGTTCAACTAAACCACGAGCGCCACTTGTACCAAATTGAATACCTGACTCTTGAATTACATTTTTACTGTTCAACATTATTAATAACCTACACCATAGTCTTCTAAACGAACCACATCATCTTCTTGTAAGTATGAACCAGAACGAACTTCGATCAACTCTAAAGGAACTTTACCTGGATTTTCAATGCAATGAGCAGAACCAATTGGAATAAAGGTCGATTCATTTTCACCAAGTAAGTAAGTTTTATCTCCATTGGTCACTTTCGCTGTACCAGACACGACAATCCAATGCTCCGCTCTGTGATAATGAAGTTGTGTTGCCGTTCTCTCACCAGGCTTAACTGTTAGGTGCTTAACTTGAAAACGTTCTCCGTCGGCGATTTCATCATGAGACCCCCAAGGGCGATATACTTCACGATGTTGTAAACATTCTGGACGCTTTTGTGACCTCAATTTATTCACTATTGCTTTCACATCTTGAACTTTATCTTTATCTGCAACTAAAACCGCATCCTTGGTTTCAATAATAACTAAATTATCAACACCGACTGTAGACACTAATTTATTTTGAGAATAGATAAAACTATTTGACGTCTGCTCTGTTAACACATCTCCACGAGTTGCATTTCCATCATCATCTTTATCGTTTACTTCCCAAAGCGCACCAAAAGAACCAACATCACTCCAATTGGCATCCATAGGTACAACAACGGCATCTTTCGTTTTTTCCATTACGGCATAGTCAACAGAATCATCAGGACATGCCGCAAAACTCTCTTCATCTAAGCGGATAAAGTCCAAATCCCCACGAGCGCCAACCATTGCTTTTTGACAGGCTGTAAAAATATCAGGTCGATGCAGCTTAAGCTCTTCCAAATAGCGAGATGCTTTAAATAAAAACATACCACTATTCCATAAATAATCACCTGATTCTAAATAGGCGTGGGCTGTTTCTAAATTTGGTTTCTCCACAAAATGAGCGACGTTATATGCATGACCACCTTCAACTTCAGTGTCTTTTTTAATGTACCCATAGCCTGTCTCCGGTGCTGTAGGCACAATACCAAAGGTTACCAGCTTACCCGATTCAGCCTCAGGAACAGCTTGTTGTATTGACTCAATAAAAGCAGAATGGTTTTGAATCACATGATCTGCAGCTAGTACTAACAATAGAGGATCTTGATCATTGTTAATTCCATGTAATGCTGCAAGCGCAATAGCAGGCGCGGTATTTCTACCTACTGGCTCCAAAACAATACCACTGTGCTTTAAATTCTGCTGACGAAGTTGTTCAGCAACAATAAAGCGATGCTCTTCATTGCAAATTAAAAATGGTGCATCATGTTCGATACCATCAAGTCGATTAATGGTTTCTTGTAGCATTGTGCTTGAGCTGGTTAACGAGAGAAATTGTTTAGGATAAAGAGTACGAGATAAAGGCCATAAACGACTACCAGAGCCACCTGCCATAATTACGGGTAATAACATATTCAGCTACTTATTTTTATTTGAATAAGAATAATAAAAGAGTATTGACTAACTAGATTGAAAATACCACTTGGTATGCAAGTGAACATCATCACTATTTAGTAATACATTCACAGGAAGCCACTGGTATTGATTATGCTGAGAATCTAGAGGTAAGTTTAATGTTTCTAAATCAACCACCAACTTATACGCGATGGCAACATAATGTGTATTTACATCATCACCAAAAACATAATCATGATAAAGGTGCGTAAATGGACCGAGTAACTCAGCATGCTGAATTGAAAATGCAACACCAAGCTCATCTAAAGTCAATCGTTGAAAGGCCTCATTCATGGTTTCATTTTTTTGGATTCGCCCACCAGGAACAAACAAAAAACCTTGAGCGGGTTTGTTTACTCGCTTCCCCAACAAAACTTCGTCATTAGAATTTACAACAACTAAATCAATCGAAACTAATGGTGTACTTGCGATAACGGTAGAAAAAGTTTGTTTATCAAGAAACATATTTCCTCACTGAAATTAGTCCTCTATGAAAAAGAGCTTTACGTTAAAGCTCTTTTATTAATATAGAAAACTAATTATTTTCTAAATGTATCTTGATTGTCCAAGAACCATCGATAAGTCTCTTTCAATCCGTCTTCAAGCGATATTGAAGCAACCCATCCAAGCTTTTCTAAACGGGATACATCCATCAACTTACGAGGCGTACCATCAGGTTTTGAAGTATCAAAAACAATGTCACCTTGATAGCCAACAACCTTGGCAACCGTCTCAACCAATTCACGAATAGTACAATCAATACCAGTACCAACATTAATATGACTTAACATCGGTTGAGTATTTCTTTGATAAATACCTTCATCTAAATTCATAACATGAATACTGGCTTCAGCCATATCATCAACATGAAGAAATTCACGCATCGGTTTCCCTGTCCCCCAAGCAACAACTTGTGCTTGCTCTGCTAATTTAGCTTCATGAAAGCGGCGGATCAAAGCGGGAATAACATGTGAATTTTCAGGGTGGAAATTGTCATTTTCACCATAAAGATTGGTCGGCATAACTGAACGGTAATTACGCCCATATTGACGGTTATACGATTCACACATTTTAATGCCTGCAATCTTAGCAATTGCATAAGGTTCGTTCGTTGCCTCAAGCACACCAGTTAGCAAGGTATTTTCAACCATAGGTTGCTCTGCAAACTTAGGATAAATACAAGAAGACCCTAAAAAAAGTAAATCTTGAATATCATGGCTATGTGCTGCATGAATAATATTATTCTGAATCGTTAGGTTCTGATAAATAAACTCAGCTGGGTAAGTGTTATTAGCGACAATACCACCCACTTTTGCTGCTGATAAATACACTTGATCTATGTTATTTTCAGCAAAGAATTGATTTACCGCCTGAGGATCCAATAAATCTAGCTCATTACGATCACGGGTAATAAGTTCAACATTAGACAATTGAGATAACTGACGTACGATTGCAGAGCCAACCATTCCTTTATGGCCTGCAATAAAAATACGTTTAACTACATTCGACATATCAATTAACTCTCTAAAGAAATAGCCACATCAAAGCCATTCGCTTTTAATAATGCATGCTGTTTCGCCTTAGAGATATCTGATTGCACCATTTCCTGACACATTTCATCAACCGTAATTTCTGGAACCCAGCCTAACTTTTCTTTCGCTTTAGTTGGGTCCCCAAGAAGTGTCTCTACCTCTGCAGGGCGGAAAAACTTAGGGTTAACTCTAACAATAACATCACCCACATTAACGTTTGGAGCTTTGCTTTCTTCTACTGAGACTACTATCGCAACTTCATCAACCCCTTCGCCAGTAAATTCTAAAGTGATGCCCGCTTCTAAAGCAGACATACGAACGAACTCGCGTACAGAAATTTGCTTACCCGTTGCGATAACAAAGTCATCCGCCACCTCTTGCTGAAGCATCATCCATTGCATACGTACGTAGTCTTTTGCATGACCCCAATCACGTAACGCATCCATATTACCAAGATGCAAGCAGGATTCTAAACCTTGAGAAATATTTGCAATCGTTCGTGTAATTTTACGCGTTACAAACGTTTCTCCACGACGTGGTGATTCGTGGTTAAACAAAATGCCGTTGCATGCATACATACCATAAGATTCACGGTAATTAACCGTAATCCAATAGGCGTACATTTTCGCAACAGCATAAGGAGAGCGAGGATGGAAAGGAGTCGTTTCACGTTGTGGAATTTCTTTTACTTCGCCATAAAGCTCAGAAGTAGAAGCTTGATAGAAACGTGTTTTTTTCTCAAGTCCATTAATACGAATGGCTTCAAGTAGGCGCATTGTGCCCATGCCATCAACATCAGCCACATATTCAGGAGATTCAAAGGATACTGCAACGTGAGACATTGCACCTAGATTATAGATTTCATCCGGTTGGATCTCTTTTACAAGACGAATAAGGTTTGAAGAATCGGTCAAGTCACCGTAGTGAAGGTGGATACTATCTGAATTCGCAAGAACACTATCAATGCGTTCTGTATTAAAAGAAGAAGCTCGACGAATAATACCATGAACTTCATAGCCTTTTTCAATCAGCAGCTCAGCTAAATACGAGCCATCTTGGCCAGTGATACCTGTAATTAATGCAACTTTATTCATTTTTCAATCTCACTTAAATCTGCTTTGTAACTTTTTAAAAACATCTAGTGGGAATAATATCATGCTACCAATCTTGAATCTAATTGACTCTTGGAATGCTCTATTTTGCTGTTGTAAGTCGTAGTTAGAGCGTTCTAAGTTATGGATAGAGCCTTGCAAGTTAGAAAGCTGCTGCTGGGTCATCTTTTTAATTTCCATGACCTCAGTATTAATATTTTTAACCTGCAATGTGGTACTGTATTTTAATACATCCTCTGATTCAAACAATGGAGCAGCGTAACCCATTGACAACAGTTCTTTTCTAAACAACTGATTAAACGCAACCTGCTGACTATTAGTATATTTTTCTTGCCAAGAGCTTTTCTGACCACTTCTAAAAAAATCTGGATATTGGGAATTCAACTCACTAAACGATGGTACTGAATTAACGTCAGACGCATTATCACCTTCTGAATTAATGAAATGATTAATGTTCTTTATAGAATCATCAAAATCATCCATTAAACTTTCAAATTTTAGTAATAAAAAACTACTCTTTTGACTATATAAGCTCCATTTTTGGACATGCTCTCCCCAAGAACCAAAGGAAACGTTGCCTACAATCACATCTGATAGCGTAATTTTTTCATTCGCGATTGTTTTAAGGTAGTGTTGATAAGAAAGTGTTGCTTCTCTACCGTCACGAACTACATAAATAAATTTATCACGTACAAAATCAAAACTATCACTATCTGGCAACTCATGAGATTTTACATAAAATAGTTCTGTACTATCCCTCATGCTATCCAGATTGAAATCATCTAAGGGTAAATGCCCAACGACCTCAGCTACTGCAGGATTCTCAGCAATATCACTTTTATCTCCATGAATAGAATAAGATTGAACATTAAAGACTTTATTCATAAGTATGCGTAGATAGGTATTACCACTACGAGGGTAAGAAACAAGCCATGTAATCATTTATTCATTCTCCTTAAATAAGTTTTCAAATCTAATAATTGAACTTCTTTGTTTTTATGATATGACTTAAATTTACAGTACTCCACATAAGCAGAAACCACAGACTGCTTTGGATAAAAAACACCAGCTTGTTCAAAACAATCCTCTTGAAAAAGATTTAATTTTTCTATATGAAAAACAAATATCACCTCATCTGCTTTTTCTATGTCACGCTTTAATCGATATAATCGTTTTTCATATTTCTCATAAACTTCATCAAATATTTCCTCTCCATTCTTAGGAAAATCGTGAGGTAATAATGTGAAATTTTTAGCATTAACGCAAGGGGTTATTATTTCATCACAAATTTCTAGTTTTGTACCACTCTCGTCCTCAACAAAAAGCATACGCTTGACTGGCTTCAAAAAAATTGCATCTTTTTTATTGATCAAAGATTCATCTTTTAATAAAAATGCAATATTTTTACTGATATCCGATATAATCCAATCGAATGGATAAGCGCATATACGGAGATTATGCTTTCTTAGTTGATGTGATACGTAGCAACTATTCCCAATTGGTATAACTATTTTATTCCTCATAAATATACCCATTAAAAGACTTTTCATAGTAATTAAAAGTATACTTCTTTGATTCCTTCAAACACTCTACTCGATATTTAGTTTGTATATCAGAGTCTTTCAATAGTCGATTGGTTTTTAATACCATACTTTTAAAGCTATAATTTTCGATTGCGTAATCTTGAGAGGGAAGAACCTCTTCGATATTATTATGCTTATATAAAACTACTGCCAAACCATATGACATTGCTTCAAGAAGCACTAATGGTGATGCTTCTGTTTTATATTTGCTTGGGAAAATCAAAATATCACTTTGTTCTAATATATTCTCTTTCAACTCTCCTTGAATAGAGCCATGATAGACAACACCATCGATGTCATTTACTTTACTCTGAAAAAGTTGCATTTGAACATCAGTTAAAAAGGATGAACCGGCAATATCAAGCGTCGAGTCTGGATGTTTTTTCTTTATTTTTTCAAACAACGCAATTGCATCAAATACACCTTTTTCTACTGTGATATTTGATAAAAACAACAACCTCTTCCCTGGCTTCAACTCTCTATTAACCTGCACTAATTCACAATAATTTTTTAGAACTTTAATTTTTTTGTTTTCAATACCAGCATTTTCGAACTGTAATGCCATATGGCTATTTGGTATCAAAATCAAATCGGTCTTTTTGTACAACCATCGACTAAGCTTATTTATAATAGAGTTCTTTGATTGAAATATATTATCAAAATCATTTCCATGCGCATGCACAATCACTTTTTTTGAAAATAACAGTGATAACACCAAAAATGGCAGGTCTTTTATGAAACCAGAATAACTTCTTGAACTTGAAAGCACAGAGATATTATTAGTAACAATCAGGTTCACAGAGAATGTGAACAGTGAAGATAAAAAAAGCCATAACTTATTTAAAAGTGACTCCCCCTCCCCACCATTGGAAAAAAGAATACTATTTTCAATAGCGTTAACACTATCAATAAGTACTTTATTTTGTCCTGTTATTTTTCCAGAACCGGGCCCAATAAAGAATACCTTACTTTTTCCCATTAAGGACTCTTTCATAAACTGAAATATAAGAAGAACAAACTACTTTTTCTGAAAAGTAACCGTCAATAAACTCGCGACTAACATCTGTTTTGTCAATAGGACATTTTAGTATTTGTAATATACCTTGAGCAATTTCATTTGCTTCAAAAGGAGTAGCAAGAAAACCTTTACTTTCAGAGTTAACCATATCTGGTATACCACCTATATTAAATGCAACTGTAGGTGTACCACACGCTTGAGCTTCCAAGATTGTATTAGGCAGATTATCCTGCATGGAAGGAGCAACAAATATATCGACTGCATTATAAATTGCTGCTAACGATACTTCATCAGAAAACTTCCCAATATAATTAGCCTTTATCTTACCGAAATGCTCAGATTCCATTTGTTCAGAACCATAAATGACAAATTCAATATCTTCAGCACTCTCATGTTCATTCAATAAATCAATCGCTTTTCTAATAAACTTAAAACCTTTTCTAGGATCATCCTTACTATTGAATGCTCCAAACAGAACAAGTTTTTTATCCTTCGGAAAACCAAGTAACTCTCGGCAGTAAGAAATATCTAACGGCCTAAATATATTAATATCTAGGGTATTAGGTATCACACTATGGATATGGTTTTTTAATAACTCACTTTTAGATGCGCACTCTCTCATCCAATTAGATGGCGATACTATATGCATTGTTTTTGGGTAATGTTTTTTCTTGCGTTTGAATAGAGCTAAATCAAAATCTCTACCTGTATAATGCTTAGGTCTATTTCCAGAAGAATAACCTTCAACATAGCGCTCAGGATGCTCTAAGTCATCATAATGCTCTGCCCCACTGAAAGGCCACATATCATGTAAAGTCCATACAATAGGTTTGTTAATCTTTGCTATATCTTCAATACGCATAAACTCAGCGTTAATCCAGTGTAAGTTTACTACATCACAATCAGAAGAGTTTATCACATGATATAATTTTGAAGGGAAAACGTTCAAAGAATGTAAAATAGGGTTAGAACTTTTCTTTTGAAAGTTAGCAATTTTCTGCCCTAACATATTCGCAAACATATTATAAACTTTACGCTTAAGACTCACATCTCTAACAAAAATTTTGGAACTTCCTTTAGAGCCAACTAGCATTGTTGCATCAATACCAGCGTTTCTCTGAGCTTCACAGATCCTACGAGCGGCAATATGTGCACCACCACTACAATCCTGATAGCTTACATGTAAAACTTTCATCGGAGAACTTTCCTTATTAACGACTTTAACATCGTTTTTTTATTTCCTTTAATAAACATAGTATAAATTGCAACTGTGAATCTAGCCAACAATGGCTTCTTTTTGAATATTTCTTTTATAAAAAACTCACCATAGTATTCCGTTTTATCAAACTCTATAGATTTGTAATTAATTAAGTGTGAATGAACTGATTCTAAGCAAGAGTGGAATGGTGAGGTCACAGAAATACCATCAAGGCTATGTCTTGCAATTTTTGTTTCAATTTTATGGAACTTTGCATCTTTTTTATAAGCACGTAAGAAGAAGTCATAATCTGAAGATATTTGATACCCTTCATTATAAAAAATCTCCTCATGCAAACTGCGTTTAATTGCTGTTGATTGATGATTAAATGGCATCTTAGACATAATCAATGAATGCTCTGCGTGATGAATATGTTCAGATGTAGCCTTTACATAAATAGCATCAGAATAGTAAATATCAAACCCTGGATTATCTGACACTTCATTAACTATGTTAGCTAAAGTATTTTCATCGACAAAGGTGTCACCAGCATTCATGAAGATTACATAATCTCCAGTTGCTAACTTAATGCCTTTATTCATTGCATTATATATGCCTGTATCAGGCTCGCTGACATAACATGTAATCAATTCACTATTAGATTCAATTATATCTAGCGAACCATCGGTTGATCCTCCGTCAACTATTGTAAGCCTACACTCACGTGTTTGCTCCTGTATAGATTTCAGCGTATCAACCAAACCCTTTTTATCATTAAAATTGACAGTTATTACTTCAATCATCAAACATTCCCGCAAAACCTTGATTCACTTCGAGTTTATTAACTTTAATAAACTCAATAAATTCATTATGTAAATATTGCCTTTTTAGATCATACAATCCCACTTGCTCTAAGATTGAGTTTACAATGACGTTAGAGTATTCTTTTGGCTTGTATTTTATGAACTGATCAATACTCATTTGTGGAAGTGCCATAGTATCAGCAAGGCCTTCGGTTCTCGAATCATGTGTAATTATTAATGAAGGCACGCCCGCTTGCATAGGCAGTATATTTCCATGTAATCTCATTCCCCATGACAAATCAAAGCCACGAGAGTAATTCATCCAAGAGACGGTATTTGTAAAATGCATTACTTTTTGTCTTAGAGTCTTGTGTCTAAATCTGAAAGCCCTTTGGTAATGATATGGAATTTGTATGTTCTCGTTCATAGAAAAGCTCAGTAAATCCGGGCTCTGAATTACATAACTAGATACATTTTTGCTCAAAAACCTAGCAGTGTTCAGTAGGACTTTTTGAGAAAATCTATGTCCCTGACTATACTCACATATGTGATGTTTTAGTGAATCTAGATCATGTTCTAAAAGCAATGAATTACACTTTTTTTCAATTATACTACCAAGATCCCTATGATAACTGATGAAGTTTGATGGGCATCCTGTGACTCTCGTGTTATATATACCATTATATTCCAAGATATTCTGAGTATAGTAATCCCTTACACTAATTTGTTCACTTCTTTCACTAAGTAATGATATCAAAGACAAGCTATGTTTTTTTAATTTAAACAGTTCATGTCTATTAACATTCTGAACACCAATAGAAAATGGGACAAATTTAGTTTCCAGCGTTTTTAAAGATGTATACCTTTTTTGGTTGAATAATTCTGAAGCTTCATTATTTCCCAACCAATTCGCACACGATATAATCGTTGGTCTATCAAACTGATTGTCAAGATGTTGATTAATTTCATTAACACTTGCAAAGCTATGCGTTACATAGTCTTCAATATTAACAATTCTAGATAAACCAAGCCGAAAAGCAAAGTTTCCTAGATTAAACCCACTACGGAGGTTTATATCTTCAGATTTCAGCTCGTCAACCTCATCAATAGAATATAAATCCTTTAACGTTAAATAAATACCTTTCATACAAAACCATAATTAACAATAAGGATATTTAACCCTGAAATAATACACTATACAGATACAGAAAATGCAAAATTAATAGATAACTTAATTTTTGCTAAAAAAGCTCGTAAAACGACCTTTCAATTTTTCTCTATTGCTATCATAATCTTCCATAACTGTATTCACTTTGTTCAATAGCACCGTATTTAGCTCTTTTGTTCTTAGCTTAGAAAACTCTTTTGCACTAATAGTTGGTATACACATTGTCTCAGATAGTCCGGCAGTTCTAGTATCATGTGTTACTACAATAGAAGGAACTTCTGCTTGCAACGGAATCATATTTCCATGAATTCTCATACCAAATGAAATATCACAAGTTCTAGAAAAGTCCAACCAAGGTTCAATTCCTGAAAAGTGCTGTGTTCTAGAGTTTAAAAGTGATTTAACCTTTGGTGTTAAGTTCATTAGTCCAGGGATTTTATATGATAATGGAATATCTCTACTTTCTCTTAATAAAAAAGGCAACAGCTCTGGGCTTTGAATAATATATTGACCAGCTGACTTAGAAAGGATTTTTAACGTCTTTGCTAACACTAAAGATGACACTGCATTACCAGCACTATATTCACTAATATGGTAGCGAGTCTCTTTCACATCTAGCTTGTTCTTGATAAGACTCTGAGCTTTTTCTTGGACTTTTTTACCTAAATCCTCATCATCATTAATAAAGTTTGATGGACACCCTGTTATTATCGAATTTTGAATTCCATATTTTTCTAATACTTGTTGCGTGAACTCATCTCGAACACTGATTTCCCGGCTTCTCTCTGAAAGCAATGCAATTAGGTTTTTAGTGTTTTTGCCTAGTGAAAAATCACTAACTGAGCCATGAGATTGAGCTCCAATTGAAACAGGAATTGTTGGACATTCCATTTGCTTTATAAGTTCATATCTCGTGCCATTTGCTCTTTCTTCATGTTCCGATGTGCCAATCCAATTAGCACAAGATAATAATAACTCACTGGGGTTACCATTTTCCTTCAAAAACTCTCGGCAACCTCTCCAGTTTATACGTTTATGTTCTTCCACATTGATAATTTTAGAAAGACCATGCCGAAAAGCATAGTTTCCTAAATTAAAACCACTATAATACATTAAACCATCAGTGTTCTCTTTGTAGGCATCTTTTATACCACTAATATAAAGAAGATCCATATGAAGCTTATATTTTTCATTAATCATTTACAACTTACCTTAGCATAATCTAGTATTTTAGAT
>NZ_JBFROI010000018.1:0-1033 GCF_041471405.1 Vibrio sp. 10N.261.52.C11 | reverse complement strand
ATACCAATTAAAGTAAAAATGTGATCTAATTAAGATTGATGAATTATTGTGAAATTTAGCCATGGATAGCCTTAATAACACTGACTTCAAAAAGCTTGCGAGCCAGCAAAAAACCATTCAGATGAAGATGCGTTTACTTGCGCTCGCACACTTTAAAGACGGCCTCTCTCGTACACAAATTGCAAAATCTCTCAAAGTCAGTCGAACCAGTGTCAATAAATGGGTTCGGATTTTTTTTGAAGAAGGCCTAGAAGGACTTCAAGAAAAACCTCGGACTGGTAGGCCTGCATACCTCACCGATGAGCAGCGGGCTCAACTCAGTGCCTTCATAAAAAAAGAAGCTGAATCACCTTCTGGTGGCCGCCTTGTTGGAAGCGATATACATGACTACATCGTTAAACACTTTGACAAGCACTACCACCCTAATTCCATCTATTATCTCCTCGACCACATGGGTTTTTCTTGGATAACTTCTCGTTCCAAACACCCTAAACAATCACAGCAAATACAAGACGATTTTAAAAAAATTCCAAATCGAAACGATCCTTAAGATCCCCGGCCATATTGGGCTAGAGAGTGTTGATGTCTGGTTTCAAGACGAAGCTAGGTTTGGTCAGCAGAACACAACAACACGTCTTTGGGCTACTCGTGGAACGAGACCTCGCGTAGTAAAACAGCAGCAATTTGAATACGCTTATTTGTTTGGCTCAGTGTGCCCATCGAGAGGGATTGGTGAGGCAATGGTCGTCCCTTGGGTTAACAAAGACATCATGATAAACCATCTAGAGCAGATATCTAAAGTCACAGAAAAAGACCGTCATTCAGTGGTAATAATGGATGGCGCAGGATGGCATACCGATGATATTGCTAACCCATTTGATAATGTCAGTATTATCAAATTGCCGCCATACTCACCAGAGCTTAACCCTATAGAGCAAGTGTGGAGTTGGTTAAGGCAACACTATCTAGCAAACCAAAACTTCATTGATTATAACGATATTGTTTCGAAGGTCTGTAGCGCTTGGAATGGATT
>NZ_JBFROI010000017.1:55005-55525 GCF_041471405.1 Vibrio sp. 10N.261.52.C11 | reverse complement strand
ATTATATAAATCAGTAAATTAAAATAACATTCTAGTTTTAAAAAACATTAGAAATGTAAAAGATCTTTCAGAAACCTGACATGGTTAAAGATCAACCACTCCGATGTTTATCCACACTACTAAGTGAAAGATTCATTTTGAACCCCATTTGGCAAGCATTTTATCCACCATAAACCCCTGTTTATTTATCCACTAAATTAATATTTCAATTAATTACCTTTATGTCCTGTGGATAACCCTGAATTTGATCCCTTCTCTCGCAAGGAGATCATTTCTTAACCAGTCGTCATTTGGTGATAACTTCTGATAAAATCATTTTTTTGATCATGCCTTTTATTATGAAACCAGAACCACAAACACAACAAGAGCTGTTAGAGCGCGCGTATGCCATCGCCGGAATGACCTTTAAAGAGCTCGCTGACGAAGCTGAGATGGTGATGCCAAACGACCTTAAGCGTGATAAAGGCTGGGTTGGGCAGCTATTGGAATGGCACTTGGGTGCACCTGCAGGCAGTAAGCC
>NZ_JBFROI010000017.1:0-54210 GCF_041471405.1 Vibrio sp. 10N.261.52.C11 | reverse complement strand
ACCTGCAGGCAGTAAGCCAGAACAAGATTTTGCCAAGCTCGGTATCGAGCTAAAAAGCATTCCGATTAGCTACTCTGGCAAGCCACTCGAAACCACCTTTGTGTGTGTTGCTCCTTTGATGGGTGTGCAAGGCATAACTTGGGAAACCAGCCACGTTCGAAACAAGCTGTCTAAGGTGTTGTGGATCCCTGTCGAGGGAGAAAGAGAGATCCCGCTAGCAGAGAGGCATGTAGGATCCCCATTATTATGGACACCTAGCCAAGCTGAAGACGAACTCTTGAAGCGAGATTGGGAAGAACTGATGGAGTTGATCGTTTTAGGCAATGTTGAACAGATAACAGCAAGGCACGGTGAAGCGCTGCATCTACGACCAAAAGCCGCCAACAGCCGAGTGTTAACGGAAGCCTACGGTGCAAGTGGAAAACCTATCAAAACTAAACCACGTGGTTTCTATCTGCGAACTCAATTCACCCATAAATTACTGACAACACATTACGCATAGATCGTTTAATCGAGCCTCGATAGCCAAAACTATCAGTGCGTTAAAAAACAGTCTGGAATTAGAATCAATATCTCGCTACCAACGCCTCTTAATGAGGTTTGAGCGCCAGTTCAATATCACAGTAGCTTTGGCTTGGCTCATTACCAAACTCATCATAGGCGTTGTGTAAGCGAAGATACGCCTTTTCAAAGCCGAGCCGGAGTAACTCTTCTTTCACTTGATCCAAGGATCCAAAGTGAAGCGGCTCACCGTCTTGCTTTACCGGTTCTAGCTTGTGTTTATATTCCACTGCTAATAGATATTCCGAGATATCGGAACAGCCAATAACGTATACCTTTGGTGTTTGATACGAGTCTTTGTGCTCTCCATGTAACCACATGTCTAATTGATGCTTTTGCATAGCCAGCCTCCCTTGCTCTATAAAGCGTAGTAGAACTCTTTTTCTTTACTAGATAACGACTTAAAAAAGCACACATAACGGCTTAAAAAAGCAAAAAAGAGAAGCAAGTGCTTCTCTTTTTTGGCCAGTTCTAGTTCAAAAGCTTGCACTTCCGACGCCACAACTATCGCTGATATTTATCTTAAGGGGTGAAAGGCGCTATCACCCCACAAGATTACGTCGGTATTCGCGCGCTTAAGACTCGACGAAGGTAACGAACTCGACGTTCAATCGTAACGACTTCAGGTTCAGAAAAACCAATTGGTCGACCATCGGCTTCAAGGCCAATATCTCTCAATAAATGAGTATTGTTCCATGGTAGATCGTATGAACTACGACGAACTTTTCGTTGCCATTCACGTTCTTCACGACGAAGGTCTGCACGGATAAGGACTGTTGCTAGTTTTAAGTATACTGAGTGACGCATAATAACTCTCCAGTTGTAAAATAAACTGAGGAAAAATAGCGTGTTAAATAGTATGAGGGCTTCTCACTTAGCTGCTATTTTTCCGCAGCCAAATAAGGGTACGGATCTATTAGTTAGGTTTATCTTGGGTGTTTCGATCGGCCATGGCTGATGTTTGTGACATAACAGTCACCATGTCAGTACACGGATCAAACGACGCGCAAATATGCTGTATAAAATCGAAATGTTTCATTTGCGCCTCCAAACTAACTAAAAAATCCAAAAAGAAATGAGATAATAAAAGCAAATAAGTCTTTGTTAAACCATTGCTTTCACGGTTAAAGTCTAACCAAGTGAGTATATTATTCAACCGATAATTGATTAACAATTTCAAAACAAATGATTCACCCAAAATATTAGTTGCATATTACTTTATATATAACATATTCACTATGATTATATAAAATCACAGAACATCTCTCTTAAAGACCGAGCCTCTAATAGCTCAATCTATCAACCTGTCAATCTGTCAGCAGTCAACGATCAACGATCAACGAGAAGTTGTAGCAATGGATATAAAAAAACCACGCATCATGCGTGGCTCTTAGATTGACACTAACGGGATAGAATCAATGAATAGAGAGCTCTAAACAACACCTTCAGAAATCAGGCTATGTTTGTTCAGCAATCGGTACATGGTTGCACGCGAAACTCCAAGCTCCTTAGCGGCCAACGATACTTGACCACCATAAGATTCCAGAACAATCAGCAACGCATCTCGCTCTGAACGCTCACGGATACTTTTGAGACTGCGGCGCTCATCATTCTGTTTTGGTAAATCCAGTTGGTGATCCTCAATGATCACAGCATCAGACATCAACACAACACGCTTAATCTGATTCATCAGCTCACGCACATTTCCAGGCCAATGGTATCGATTCATCGAACGGATAGCATCGTCTGAGAAGCTCTTCGCTTGAGCATTAAACTCTTTCGAGTACTCACGCAGAAAATGATTCGCCAGTACTGAAATATCGCTCACACGTTCTTTTAAGCTTGGAACATGAATACGCAGAACATTGATATAGTGATAAAGCTCTTCATTGAAGTCGCCCTCGATCAACGCCTTCTCGATATCAGAGGAGTTCGCGGCCAGAATACGCACATCGACAGATTTAGGTCCATTCGCAGTTTCAATCTTACCTTCTTGTAGAAAGCGCAACAGGTTCAGTTGTTGATTGCGTGGCATCGCTAAAACATCATTAAGCAAGATGGTTCCGCCATCGGCTTCTTCCAACATACAAGGCGCAGTCGCTGACTGTGCTGATATGCCAAACACCTCGGCCTCTATTCTCATTTCAGACAAGGCACGACAGTTAACCGTTAAAAATGGTTTCTGTGCTCGCGACGAATTTTGATGAATCGAGCGTGCAATCGTCTCTTTACCAGCCCCACTCTCGCCATAAATCAAGATACTGACATCAGTCGGCCCAATACGCTTTACTTGGTCTCTCAAGCGCTTCACGGCCACAGAATCGCCTAGCAGTCCCATGTTGTTATTGATGCCGTAGTTTGGCCATACCTTCTGCTCAAGCTTAAGCATACCCAGTTGGTGACCAATGGTACTCAGCAATTGAGCATCTGGGATTGGTGCCGTGAAAAAGTCGATACAGAAGTTGACGATAAACTGGCAGATCGTATCAGAGCTTAATTGAGATTCACGGATAAAGGCGAGCCATCTCACCTGCTTGTTATTGCTCACAAGGTTAGCAATACCGTTGAGACTGAACTCATCATGACTAAGATCGACAATACCAATACATGGGCCAATATCAGCAATCAAGGCATCGGCTTTTCGTAAATCTGCACACTGGGTACACTGCCAACCCACTTGTTCTAACACTGATAACCAGGGTTCGTACGCACCACCAACGACGATAAGAGAACCTGGTAAGGAATCCATCTTAAATTGAGTTCCCATCCTTCTTCCTTATTCTATTTTTATTTAAATCAGACTAATACGAGTCACTGCTTCATCGTTCGACAAAATGCCGCGAGAGCGTATTCAGCGCAGAGACGTATAGTAGTGAGACTATCTTAGATTTTATGTCTCAATAGTAAGACTATGTCAGAAATAACGATTTTTCGAATCAAGAGTGCGGTACAGACTAGGTTTTGAAGCCCCAAAACAGAAAAAGCCACCCGAAGGTGGCTTTTTAATTACATAGGCTGTTACGCCCTATAAGCGAGAATTACGCCTGTGGACGCATTGCCGGGAACAAGATCACGTCACGGATTGTGTGCGTGTTTGTAAATAGCATTGCTAGACGGTCGATACCGATACCTTGACCCGCTGTTGGCGGTAGGCCGTGCTCTAGTGCAGTAATGTAGTCTGCATCGTAGTACATCGCTTCGTCATCACCCGCGTCTTTCGCGTTAACTTGCGCTTTGAAACGCTCGTCTTGGTCTTGTGCATCGTTAAGCTCAGAGAAACCATTCGCAACTTCACGGCCACCGATGAAGAACTCAAAACGGTCTGTGAAGAACGGGTTGTCATCGCTACGACGAGCTAGAGGAGAGATGTCCGCTGGGTAGCCAGTGATGAACGTTGGTTGAATTAGCTGAGGCTCAGCCGTTTCACCAAAGATCTCTTCTAGAAGCTGACCACATGTCCAGAACGTTTCTACGTCTACGTGTACAGATTTTGCGATAGCAACCATCTTTTCACGGTCTTGTAGGTCTGCTTCTGTTAGCGCTTGAATCTCAGCGTGCTCAGGGTTGTAGTGTTTGATTGCATCGAACATGCTCATGCGAGCGTAAGTGCCACCGAACTCAACCGTTTCGTCACCGTAAGGCATAGAAGTAGAACCAAGAACGTCCATTGCTGCCGTGCTTAGCATCTCTTCTGTCAGATCCATAAGGTCTTTGTAGTCAGAGTACGCTTGGTAGAATTCCATCATTGTGAATTCTGGGTTGTGACGTGGAGATAGACCTTCGTTACGGAAGTTACGGTTGATCTCGAATACACGGTCAAAACCACCCACCACTAGACGCTTAAGGTAAAGCTCTGGTGCAACACGTAGGTACATGTCGATGTCTAGTGCATTGTGATGAGTGATGAACGGACGTGCAGTTGCGCCACCCGGGATCACGTGCATCATTGGCGTTTCAACTTCTAGGTAGCCTTTCGCGCTCATGAAGTTACGGATTGAAGATACAAGCTTAGAACGCACGATGAATGCATTACGAGAATCTTCGTTCACGATTAGGTCAACGTAACGCTGACGGTAACGCATCTCTTGGTCAGTTAGACCGTGGAACTTCTCTGGTAGAGGACGAAGTGCTTTAGTCAGCAATTCAAACTCTTCCATGTTCACGTAAAGGTCGCCTTTACCTGATTTGTGAAGCGCACCTTTAACACCGATGATGTCACCGATATCTAGGCCTTGGTACTTCTCTTTCAGTACTTTTTGAACGTCTTTCGCTGCGTATGCTTGGATACGACCAGAAGTTTCTTGAATCGCAAGGAATGGACCACGCTTCGCCATAACACGACCAGCGATCGCAACGATGTGGTTAAGCTCTTCTAGCTCTTCCTTAGTCTTCTCACCGAATTCCGCTTGAAGATCGCCAGCTAGGTGCTCACGACGGAAGTCATTTGGGTGACCGTTAGCTTTGCAGTTTTGGCGGATGTGATCCAGCTTGCTGCGGCGCTCAGCGATTAGTTTGTTCTCTTCAGGTGAAGAAGCTTCTTGTGCGTTTTCGTTTTGAACAGCATCAGTCATTAGAGATGTACCCTGCTTTTAAAATTTGGACCGCTATATTTTTGCAAATATAGGCATTTTTACCAATATTATTGGTAAAGCTTAATAGTTGATAAAGCTTACAGACCTGATTTCAGGCTAGCTTCAATAAACTTGTCTAAGTCACCGTCAAGAACCGCTTGAGTATTACGGTTTTCGATGCCGGTGCGTAAATCTTTGATACGAGAATCATCCAGCACGTAAGAGCGGATTTGACTGCCCCAACCGATGTCTGATTTCGTCTCTTCGCTCGCTTGTTTTTCAGCATTTTGTTTTTGAATCTCAAGTTCAAAAAGCTTAGCACGTAGCTGCTTCATCGCTTGATCTTTGTTCTTATGCTGCGAACGGTCATTCTGACACTGAACCACAGTGTTAGTCGGAACGTGAGTAATACGTACCGCTGATTCCGTGGTGTTTACGTGCTGACCACCAGCGCCAGAGGCACGGTATACGTCAATACGTAGGTCAGAAGGATTAATGTCGATCGTAATGTTGTCATCAATCTCAGGATAGATAAACGCAGATGCAAATGAAGTATGACGACGACCACTTGAATCAAATGGTGACTTACGAACTAGACGGTGAACACCAGTCTCTGTGCGTAACCAACCGTAAGCATACTCACCAGAAATACGTACCGTTGCGCCTTTAAGGCCAGCAACATCGCCATCCGACACTTCGATAACTTCAGTCTTGAAGCCTTTCGAATCTGCCCAACGTAAGTACATGCGCAACATCATTGAAGTCCAGTCTTGAGCTTCTGTACCGCCCGAACCTGACTGTAAATCGATGTAGCAATCTGATGCATCGTGATCACCAGAGAACATACGACGGAATTCCAGCTTCTCTAGCTTAGCTTCAAGCTCGGCCAGTTCTGGTTCAATTTCATCGAACGTTTCTTGATCTTCTTCTTCAACCGCAAGCTCTAATAGGCCATCAACATCCTCAACACCTTGGTCAAGTTGGTCGATCGTTTCTACTACCGCTTCCAATGCAGAACGTTCTTTACCTAGCGCTTGAGCACGCTCAGGTTCGTTCCATACATCCGGTTGTTCTAATTCTGCGTTTACTTCTTCTAGACGCTCTTTCTTAGCGTCATAGTCAAAGATACCCCCTCAGGATATTTGTGCGCTCAGACACATCCTGCAGACGGTTTTTTATAGGATTGATTTCAAACATTTTAGCTCATCATTTATGAGTAGAATTTAACCGAAGAATTGTACTCAAAAGTGTGACGGAGATACAGAATTTTTTAGAGTGGTGAACCAAGATTCAACAACTTAATGGGATATAAAATTGACAGGCATAAAAAACACGTAAATTTTGTAAGGGCAGGAAGGAAAACAAGCCCTGTTTTTGAACAGAGCTTGTTGAATTTGGCACTATATGATGAGCATTATTGAGCCCAAAATCACTATTTGGCTTCGATATGATCAATCATCAGCTGCAACGATTGGTTGCCGCGAAATTCGTTGATATCGAGCTTAAATGCAAGATGAACGGTTTTTACTGATGCATCAGGCCAGCGACGTAGGTCGACGTTAAAGGCAATACCGTCAATCATCACATTGGTTGGGTGGCCTTTGTAGAGCGGCTCAAGCATCAGCTTAAGGTGCTTTTCACCCACCAGCTTTTGGTGCAGCACTTTAAACTCACCATCGAAGATTGGCTCAGGGAAAGCTTGTCCCCACGGGCCACCTGAACGCAGCGTTTCAGCGGTGTGCATCGAGAACTCTTCTGGTAACAGCTCACCATCAGACAAGATAATGCCCTTCAGTGCTGTTTCTCCAAGTTCATTCTTCACCACATCATTGAACAGCTTGCTGAAGCGTTCAAAGTCCTTTTCCATGATGGTTAAACCAGCCGCCATTGCGTGGCCACCAAATTTAAGAATCAAGCCAGGGTTTTGAGTATCAATTCGGTCCAATGCATCACGCATGTGCAGACCCGGAATTGAACGACATGAACCTTTGATACTGCCTTCGCCGCCATCTGCAAACGCAATCACTGGGCGGTGGTATTTGTCTTTGATACGCGAAGCCAAAATACCAATCACACCTTGGTGCCAATCACGTTGGAATAGTGCCAAGCCAGAAGGTAGGTCGTCTTTACCAAATTCAAGGCGCTCACAAAAAGCCATCGCTTCTTGCTTCATACCCTCTTCGATCTCTTTACGTGTTTGGTTCAAGCCATCTAACTCACTCGCCATTCGACGAGCCGCATGGATGTTGTTACTCATTAGCAGCTCAACACCAAAAGACATGTCGTCTAATCGACCAGCTGCATTGATACGAGGACCAAGAGCAAAGCCAAAGTCAGACGCCACCAAACGCTTAGCGTCTCGCTTAGCAATTTCGATCAAGGCTTGAATGCCCGGACGAGCTTTACCCGCACGAATACGTTGCAAACCTTGATGAACTAAAATTCGGTTGTTTTCATCGAGTGGAACCACGTCGGCAACCGTACCCAGCGCCACAAGGTCAATCAGTTCCATCAACTTAGGTTCTGTCATGCCGCGCTCTGCAAACCAACCCAATTTACGCATGTGAACACACAATGCCATCATCAGGTAAAAAGCGACACCAACCCCCGCTAGGGCTTTCGAAGGAAAAGCACAACTTTCAAGGTTTGGGTTAACCATAGCATCGACCATTGGCAGTTCATTGCCCGGCAAGTGATGATCGGTAACCAGAACCTCTAGCCCTTTCTCTTTAGCAAAGCGAACACCTTCAATTGAAGATACACCGTTGTCGACCGTCATGATCACTTCAGCACCAAGCTCGATTGCCTGTTCAACAACCTCAGGGCTCAAGCCATAACCATCTTCAAAACGGTTTGGTACCAGATAGTCGACGTTAGAGCTGCCGAGCATACGTAACGCTAAAACAGACAGCGCCGAGCTGGTCGCGCCATCGGCATCAAAGTCACCAACAATGATGATGCGTTTTTGCTGCTGAATAGCTTTGAACAACAGCTCAACCGCAGCATCAATGCCGCCCAGTTTTTGATAAGAGTGCAAGCCTTTCGCTGCTGTCTCTAGTTGGTCGGCACTGTCGATTCCACGACTCACATAAATGCGCTTTAACAAGTCAGGTAAGTGAGCAGGTAAGACTGAAATGTCGACCTCAGGACGGCGTTGGATCTCTATCATATAAAAATGGGCCCGATATCAATCAGGCCACTCCTTAAATCAAAAACATGGGGGATAAATTGGCAATACAGAAAACGAGATTATTGCTCTAAACGTTGAAGAAGTTGTGCTGGCGGTAAGTAACCACTCACCAACTCACCACTTGCTAGCACGATAGCCGGTGTGCCATTGATGCCAAGCTCACGACCCAGTTGGTATTGTTTAGCAATGATCTGCTTTTGCTCTGCTAGGTCTTTACCAGACGCTGGCATTTGACGATTTACTTTAGCGTCATGCATCGCTGTTTTTGGATCATCTGAAGCCCAGATTGCTGCCATTTGATCGGCAACTTGCCCTGTCGCACCTTGGCGTGGGTAAGCCATGTAACGAACGGTAATACCCAGATCGTTGTAGCCCTGCATTTGGCTGTGCAGACGAACACAGTAGCCACACGTAATGTCAGTAAATACCGTCACAACATACTTTTCGTTATCGGCTTTGTATTCAATAACCGTATCCGACATCGCTGCCACTTTTTCAGCATTCAGCGGAGCTTGACGCTCAGCCAAAACATCACTGAACTTTCCGTTTTCATCCAAAGAGTAAAGAGTGCCGGCTAGAAAGTGATCGCCCTCTGGAGAAGAAAAGATAATGCCGCTGTTGGTTTGAACTTCTAAAAGACCATCGATATCCGAAGGCACAATCTTATCGACCTTAATACCGATTTTTTCAAAACGCTTAGTTAACGCAGCTGTATCAATAGCTTGAGCTGGAGCAGCTTCTACGGCTGTTGATGTTGTTTCTACTTTCGCTTCTGATGCATTACATGCAGTAATCATAAGAGGAAGCGCTAGTAGAGGAAGACGGCGTAATACGCTCATTAAGTTCACCTTAAAAATAAATGGATTTAAGCACGTGGGTGATGCTGCGCGTGAATTTGCTTCAGCCTTTCAGTCGCCACGTGAGTATAAATTTGGGTTGTCGATAAGTCACTATGCCCAAGTAACATCTGTACGACCCTGAGATCTGCGCCATAGTTCAGTAAATGCGTCGCAAAAGCGTGTCTCAATACGTGTGGTGACAACAGCTCTGTATCGATCCCAGCGACGACCGAGTAGTGCTTAATACGATACCAGAACGTCTGACGGGTCATTTGCTTGGCGCGTTTACTCGGAAAAACCACATCAGAACTGTTTTCGCCAAGTAGATGTGGACGACCTTGTTCAATAAAAGTCTCTATCCAATCCACCGCATTTTCGCCCATTGGTACTAAGCGCTCTTTGCCACCCTTACCAATAACACGCACCACGCCCTGTCTTAGGCTGATGTTTTCCATCGTCAAGCTAACCAGTTCTGTCACACGCAAACCGGTTGCATAGAGTAACTCAAGCATCGCCTTATCGCGAAGCTCAATCGGATCGTTCGGATCTGGCGCATCGAGCAAAGCATCAACCTGCTCTTCGCTCAAATCTTTCGGCAAGCGTTGCGGCAGCTTCGGGCTGATCAACAAGGCACTTGGATCATCGCCTCTGATTTTCTCGCGGTGCAAATATTGGAACAAGCGACGAATCGCCGACAACATACGGGCACGAGAGGTCTGCTTAAAATCGGCGTCGGCTAACCAGCCTTGATAATCCTGTAAACCTGAAAGGCTAATGAAGTCGAGGCGGTAATTGTTCTTTTCCATCCACGCTAATAACTTGGACAAATCGGTACGGTACGAGACAAGCGTATTCTCCGATAATCCTCGCTCCATCCACATAGCATCTAAAAACTGCTCAACGAGACCGTGGTCTGCGCTCTGCCCTTGAGGCGACTGCATAGTGTTACTCACAATATTGGAAACTGTTTTGAGAGTATGCCAGAGCAAATATGAATGCCATAAAAATTACGACTTGAGCGGATAATCGCTGCAATCGAAGTCGATTTATGGTTAGAATTCGCCATCTGAAATTAAAATCGAACGTTTGCTATGAAAATTGGATTATTTTACGGCTCAACCACCTGCTACACAGAAATGGCAGCAGAGAAAATTCGCGGCATTATTGGTGAAGACCTAGTTGATATCCATAACGTGAAAGAAAGCCCTCTTTCATTGATGGCGGACTACGACCTTTTATTGCTGGGCATCTCGACTTGGGACTTCGGTGAAATCCAAGAAGATTGGAATGAACTGTGGGAAGACATCGCAACCACGCCTATGAAAGGCAAGGTTGTGGCTCTGTTTGGTTTGGGTGACCAAGAAGGCTACGGCGAATGGTTCCTAGATGCGATGGGTCTATTGCATGATGAACTGAAAACCGCGGGTGCAGAGTTTGTTGGCTTCTGGCCAAACGATGACAGCTACGAGTTCGAAGCGTCTAAAGCGTTAACCGAAGACAAATCTCAATTCGTTGGTTTGGCGCTTGATGAAGATTCACAATACGAGCTAAGCGACGACCGTATCGCAAGCTGGGTTGAGCAAGTACTGGTTGAGTACAGCGAAAAGCTATAACCAAACAGAAGTACTCCCGGCTAAGTAGCTAACCAAGTAACTAGCTGGATATAAAAAGACCACAGAATACAAAAAGGCCTCATTACTGCGAAGTAATGAGGCCTTTTCTATTTCATCTCGAAGGACAATCTAATCTCAACGGAAGATTAAACAGTCTCCTCAGCCATCTCTTGCTCTGTTGATTTACCAACGAAGAACATACAGATGATTGCAGCAGTCGTTGGAAGCAACCAACCCATACCGATCTCAAACAGTGGCAGCATCTTAAGTGCAGACACGTCTACACCCGCTACTTTAGCGCCATCAATAAGAGCAAACAGCAGTGACACTAATACTACTACGCGGTAAGCCACTTTTGGATTAGGGAAACGGCTACGTAAGAATGTCAGAGCAACCAACGCGATAGCGACTGGGTACAGTGCAAACAGTACTGGAACAGACAGAGAAATCAGTTGAGAAAGACCAACGTTCGCAACGGTTGCACAAGCTACACCATTGATGATTACCCAAGTCTTGTAAGACAGAGGCGTTAGCGAGCTGAAGTAATCAGAACATGCTGACACAAGGCCAATCGCCGTAGTTAGACATGCTAATAGTACGATCACAGAAAGCACTAGCTGACCAGAAGGACCAAACAACGATTGAACGTATAGGCTTAAAATAGCACCGCCATTGTCTGCACCAGCTGCGACTGTTGCACTTGTTGCGCCTAGGAAAAATAGAGAGATGTAAACAAACGCCAGACCCGCTGCGGCAATACAACCCGCGCTAATTAGGTACTTAGTCGTCGCTGCACGGTCAGTAATGCCCTTGCTACGAATCGCATCAACAATCAGCATACCAAACATCAAAGAAGCAAAAGTATCCATGGTGTTGTAGCCTTCAAGGAAACCTTTGGTCAGTGGTTGAGTGATGTACTCACCGTGAGCCGCAAGAATATCGCCTTGAGGGTTAACGAATACAGCAATCGCCAGCACAACCAAACCAACGAACAGTGCAGGTGTTAGCACCTTACCAATGACGTCAATAAGCTTACCTTGCGACCATGAGAAGAACATCGCTACTGCAAAAAATGCAATCGAAAAGAGAGTTAGGTGAGCTTGAGAGGCATCGATGAAGAACGGTTTCACCGCCATCTCATAGGCAACAAGGCCAGTACGCGGTGCAGCAAATGCAGGACCGATAATGATAAAGATCAGTACAGCCATGATGGTTGCTGCTTTCTTAGGAAGATCTTTAGTTAAGTGACCCCAAGAGCCACCAGCCACTGCGACCGCGACGATAGTGATTAACGGCAGACCAACGGCAGTCAGCAGAAAACCAGACATCGCTGGAAGGAAGTGATCACCGGCTAATTGGCCAGCTAGAGGTGGGAAGATGATGTTACCCGCACCCAAGAAAAACGCAAAAAGCATAAAGCCCAATGCCATTATATCTGTTAGTTTTAGACTCTGTTTCACAGATAATCCTTAATTATATTTATGAATTTATGTTGTGCTTACATGAATGTTACAGCTCAAAGCTGCCAATCAATCTATAAAATAGTCGCGCATAATGACGAAACAACTGGCTAGCTGCAAGTCACCACACAAAAACACCATATAAATTTGCATATGAGAACAAAAAGCAGTGGATTCCACTAGCTATAGAAAAATAGCCACAATTATAAACTAACCATAATGCACAACAATATTTTTTCAAGCAGAACATTAACTCATACAAGCGGTTAACATTAGAGCTAATCACTTAAAATATCTCGATACTCAGAACATTAATGAAAGACAAAACAGTGCAAACTAAAAGCTTCAATTTTAAGCAATTCTCAATTTACGGCGGGAAAAGCGGTATGCCAGTCAGTACCGATGGCGTATTACTTGGCGCTTGGGTAAGCCTGCCACAAAGATCATGTGTACTCGATATTGGAACCGGGACAGGTCTGCTGGCTTTAATGGCTGCGCAGCGTTTTGAAGATGCTTCAATCTCTGCGATAGATATTGATCAACACGCTATTGATGCTGCCACTGTCAATATTGAGCAGTCGCCTTGGCAAAATCGTATCTCCCTTGATCACGGCAGCGTGTTAACAACCGACTTTCCACAAAGGTTTGATGCGATCATCTGTAACCCGCCCTACTTCAACTCTGGAGAACAGGCGCAGCAAAGCCAAAGAGCCACCGCCAGGCACACCGACAGCTTGGATCATTTAGCGCTTGCCCAGCGTTGTTTCGAGATAACAACCGACGCCGCGACTGCCAGTTTCATCCTACCGACGCCTGAGGGGGAAGGTTTTATCAAGCTTGCCGAGCAATGTGGTTGGTATCTAGCAAAACGCCTTGATGTAAAAACAACAGATAAAAAGCCAGCTAGCCGAATTTTATTCGAGTTATCTAAAGATCCTGCTTGCGAGCAAGATTTGCAGCGCGAATCGCTTACAATTCACCATCAAGGTGGTTATAGCGAAGCATTTATTGCGCTCACTAAAGATTTTTATCTCAAGATGTAGCAAATACCATGTGATCCTAATCACTAATGCTTCTATAATGTCCGACTACTCTTTTTTATCGTCTGCTTTTTGAGGCAGAAACATTTATTGCTTGTGGAGAAACAACAGTGATCAGAACCTTTGCAGAACTCGATCTAAACCAAGAGCTGCTTAAAGCAATTGACGAAATGGGCTACGAACGTCCAACACAGATACAAGCTGAAGCAATCCCACAAGCGTTAGATGGAAGAGACGTTTTGGCTTCTGCGCCAACAGGTACTGGTAAAACAGCATCATTTGTATTGCCAGCACTGCAATACCTACTGGATTTCCCACGTAAGAAATCTGGCCCTGCACGTATGCTTATCCTGACGCCAACGCGTGAGCTAGCAATGCAGATCACCGAACAAGCACGTGAGCTTGCTAAATACACCAGCCTAAATATCTTCACGATCACGGGCGGTGTTATGTACCAAGAGCACGCAGATATCTTAAGTACAACTCAAGATATCGTGGTGGCAACACCTGGCCGTTTGATGGAATACATTGAAGGCGAGCGTTTTGACTGTCGTGCGATTGAATGGCTGGTTCTAGATGAAGCCGACCGCATGCTAGACATGGGCTTTGGTCCTGTTGTTGACCGTCTGTCTGCAGAGTGTCGCTGGCGTAAACAAACTTTACTGTTCTCAGCAACACTAGAAGGTAAAGGCATTGAAGGCTTCACTGAAGATCTACTTAAAAACCCAGCGGAGATCGATGCGAAATCATCACTTCGTGAGCGTAAGAAGATCACTCAGTGGTACCACCGTGCAGACACGGCAGAGCACAAGCTAAACATCCTAAAGCACGTCATCACAGAGCAAGCTGAGCGCAGCATCGTATTCTTGAAGACGCGTGATCGTCTAGGTGATCTACGAGCTCAACTTGAAAGCGCGCAAATCCCATGTGCGTGGATCCAAGGTGAAATGCCTCAAGATCGTCGTAACAACGCGATTGCTCGTTTCCGTGACGGCTCTGTAAACGTACTACTAGCGACTGACGTTGCTGCTCGTGGTATCGACCTTCCAGACGTAAGCCACGTAATCAACTACGACATGCCACGTACTGCTGACGTATACCTACACCGTATTGGCCGTACGGCTCGTGCTGGTAAAAAAGGTAACGCGGTTTCTATCATTGAAGCGCACGATCAACTAATGATTGAGCGTGTGGCTCGTTACACAGACGAACCAATCAAAGAACGCTTCATCGAAGGCATGCGCCCTACGCATAAGAAAGCGGCCGTGACTAAGAAGAAGAAGCCGAAGAAAGAAGATAAGAAAGCGGTAGAGAAACAAAAAATCGCGAAGAAGAAAAAAATCGCGAAGAAAAAGAAAGCAGCAAAGAAGAAGTAATCTACCAGCTTCAACGATTCAATAAAAAAGCCCCATGCAGTTCGCTGCATGGGGCTTTTCTCTATCTGGTCTGTCTCGGTCTCTAATATTAACTACAGGCTAAAACCGAGAGCTACTCGTTAGCCAAGGACTACTAGTTTTGCTCTTCGCGCTTAAAGACAAGCTCTTTCGCGTTCGACTCTTCTTCAACGAAGTAGTAGCCCGCCGTATCAAACTGGGTCAGCGCCTCAACCGAGTCGATCTTGTTCTCGATGATGTAGCGAGCCATCATGCCACGCGCTTTCTTCGCGTAGAAACTGATCACCTTGTACTGACCGTTCTTGCAGTCTTTGAATACAGGGGTAATCACTTGGCCATCCAAGTTCTTCGGCTTCACGGCTTTAAAGTATTCGTTAGACGCCAAGTTGATCAACACATTGTCGCCTTGAGCATTCAACGCTTCATTCAGCTTGTCTGTGATTATGTTGCCCCAGAACTGGTACAAGTTAGTACCACGAGCATTGGCTAAGCGTGTACCCATCTCTAGGCGGTATGGCTGCATCAAATCTAATGGCTTAAGCAAGCCATATAACCCAGAAAGCATGCGCAGGTGGTCTTGTGCGTAGTCAAAATCTTCATCCGATAGCGTTTCAGCGTCTAGGCCAGTGTATACATCGCCTTTAAAGGCTAGGATTGCTTGGCGTGCGTTGTCTTGGGTAAAGGTCTCGCTCCACTGCTCAAAGCGCGCTACGTTCAACCCTGCGATTTTATCGCTGACTTTCATCAGTGCAGAAATATCTACTGGCGTCAGTTTGCGGCACTCTTCAATCAGCTCAGCAGAGTGTTCAACAAACTCAGGCTGACTAAAGCGTTCCGTCGCTAATGGTGATTCGTAATCAAGTGTTTTGGCTGGAGAAACGACAACTAACATAACTTTACCCTAATCGGTTATCTAACTGGATGCTGCTAGAGTATAGAAAAAACATCAACTTGTCTTTATGACTGTTCCTATTACTTCGATAGGGAGAATGAGCTTCGATAGACAGAATGAGACAAATGACAGGCAAACAAAAAGGCTAAGGTCGAAACCTTAGCCTTTCTAATCACTTTAGGATGAGCCGTTTATCGCTCCAACAAGATTACTTCTTGTTGTTGTCCCAAATACCGTCTTCCAGCTGAGACTTAAGCTCTGGGAAGTCATTCGAATCGAATGTTGGTACTTTACCCGCGTCTAGTTGGCGGTTGTAGTCTTTAGCTAGCTTAATCACGATGCCTGATAGCAGGATAATCGCCACCAAGTTAACAATCGCCATTAGGCCCATCGATACGTCAGCCAGTGCCCATACCGTTGGTAGAGTTGCTAGAGAACCGAACATAACCATACCCAGAACAACGATACGGAACAGCACTAGGCCTTTCTTGTTGTTGTGCTCAAGGAAGATAAGGTTCGTTTCAGCGTACGAGTAGTTTGCAATGATTGAAGTGAAAGCGAAGAAGAAAATCGCTACCGCTACAAAAATGCCGCCCCATTCGCCCACTTGTGCTGTTAGTGCACGTTGCGTTAGTTCGATACCCGTTACTTCACCGTGTGGTACATACTCACCAGACATCAGGATGATTGCGACTGTTGCTGAACAGATAACAATGGTATCCATGAACACGCCTAGCATTTGCACGTAACCTTGTGATGCTGGGTGCGGTGGGTAAGGCGTAGCAGAAGCTGCTGCGTTTGGCGCAGAACCCATACCCGCTTCGTTCGAGAACAAACCACGTTTGATGCCGTTAATCATCGCTTGTGCGATCGCGTAACCTAGGCCACCCGCTGCTGCTTCTTGCAGACCGAATGCACTCTTGAAGATAAGAGCCAGAACTTCAGGCACTTTCTCAATGTTCATTAGCATTACGTAGATAGCGATAGCTAAGTAAGCCAATGCCATGATTGGAACAATGATTTCTGCAGTGCGGGCAATCTTACGGATACCACCGAAGATAACGAATGCAGAGATAATTACGATACCAACACCAACGTAGCCACGCTCAAAGTCGAATGCCGTGTTCATTGCACTTGCAATCGCGTTCGCTTGAACCGCGTTGAATACTAGACCAAATGCGATGATTAGGAAGATAGAGAATAGAACCCCCATCCAACGCATACCTAGGCCTTTCTCCATGTAGTATGCAGGGCCGCCACGGTAGTTACCGTCGTTATCACGCGTTTTGTATAGCTGTGCTAGTGTGCTTTCAGCAAATGATGTTGCCATACCTAGCATGGCGATTAGCCACATCCAGAAGATAGCACCAGGGCCACCGGCGGTTAGTGCCACAGCAACACCTGCCATGTTACCTGTACCTACACGAGCAGCAAGACTAGTACAAAGAGCTTGGAAAGAAGAGATACCAGCACTGTCTGCTTTACGGCTGTTTCTAAGAACAGAGAACATGTGGCCGAAATGGCGGAATTGAATGAAGCCTAGTCGTACAGTGAAGTAGATACCCACACCAACGAGTAAGTAAACTAAGATAGATCCCCAAAGGAGATCGTTCATCAAATTGATTAAGTCTGTCACGTGAACCTCGTAATTGAGTTTAAGCACCGATCTTGCTTCCGAGCCTTCCTCTAGATCACCTATGCCAGTGTCAATAGTTGTGTCGGCATTAGATTTATATTTATTTGTTGCGATCTAGATTGTAAATGTCGCTTCATGCATCCATTTTACGTATCAGTGTATTTTTTGACGGGCGGATAATGCAGCGATACGGCCTAAAAATCAATATGCAAATACATTTATATTAAAATGACATTTCACTAATAACACACCTTTTGTTAACACAATTTTCAACAATACAGCCCAATAAAAGTCACATTATCGGGACATAATATCAACAACAACCAAGGTACCACCAAAACAAGAACGACATCCTATAAAGATGACGTCAGCCTAGGTTTTACAAGGTATAGTGAAGATCTGTATTTTTTTCTAGGGCAATGAGAACCCGCTACCGCACGGCGCAATACGCACTTAAATGCAGTGTAGTAAAAATACCATTCCATTCGCACAATGAATTAACATTCCATAACCCCTAATTTAATCGTTTACTTAGGTTTGTTTGCTTGTTTTTTGTACATAAAAATCCCCACAATGTGTGAGCATGCATAAGAAAACAGAACAAAACCTTCATAGATTTGAAACAAATGAGAAACAAATCAAGGTTATTGTGAACCTAAATATGATATTTAATGGTTCGTAAGAACGATTCCCACGGAAGGAGATATGGCTTATGGATAGCTTTCAATTCGATGAACTATCAGAACTAGAAATGCCTCGTGCAACTCAAAAAACTCGCTCGAAACCACTCAAGCGTAAATGGCGTGAAATCGAGGCAATCAACGATCGTCGGCAGCTTGAGAAAGAGCTCAGAGAGATGAATCTCGGTCTCGATTTTAGCCTTGATGATATAAAGATTTAATCTGCACGACAAAAAATCAGATAGCAAAAGGCACCTATGCAGGTGCCTTTTTATTGTATGAAACCACTCTTCGATTTAGAGCACAATTTGAAAGCGAGCGTCTTAATAGAGAGCGCCTAATAATAGCAGCGTTTCAATACGACAACGGGCTACACGCACTCTTGCTCATTCTGTCGAACACGAGCCGCGAGTTGGCGGTACTGATCGGCAATTGTCTCTCCAAAGACAGGGTCGTCTTCCGGTTGAAGCCATTGAGACTCTACTTCTTGCCAATCTTTGACCGTGAATGCCTTCACAATCATCGGTAACACATGCTTCTCTTCATACTCCATGTGCTTTCGTTGAGCTTTAACAAAGGCTTCAAGCTGCTCAATAAAGACTTGCTGAGGAACAACCGCATCTTGGAGGATCATATCGACCACACCTAAAAAGTCCGCGGTTTTCTCAGAAAGCAATTGATGTTCCAGCTCCAAGTCTTCAATCATTTGATCGCTGCCGTATTGCTTGAGGTAGTAACGATAAATAACGTCTTCTTTCGGGTGATGCACCTTATCTGAATGGTTCATGAGATAATGAACCACCTCTGCGATCAAGCTATAGTTTATTTCTCGCTCTTGTTTTAGATGCTCTAACTTATTGTTGAGTATCGCGAGCAAGCGAGCCATATAGCCATGCTCTCGTCTTATCCTTTCAATCATCATAGTATTGCACTCCATTACACCTACTATTTACAAGTGTATACGAAGATGCTCATTTATGATTTGACCCTGCTCAGAAAACCACCAACCTACAACTCTGCTGATAATCGCCAATCTATAGGTTGTTGATCCATAGAAGAAAGCAGCTTATTGGTTGTTGAGAAATGCTGACAACCAAAGAAGCCACGATGGGCGGATAATGGCGATGGATGAGGTGCAGTCAACACATGGTGCTTGTCTGCATCAATGGCTTGGCCTTTCTTTTGGGCATGCGCGCCCCATAATAAGAAGATGATCGGCTCAGAACGCTGATTTAGCTCAGCAATGATGGCATCGGTAAAGGTTTCCCAACCACACTTAGCATGTGAGTGTGCTTTTGCCTCTTCTACGGTCAGTACCGTATTCAACATTAATACCCCTTGAGATGCCCAAGTGTCGAGGTAGCCATGACTAGGGATCTCAAAGCCGTCTATATCTTGTGCGAGTTCTTTGTACATATTACGTAGAGACGGTGGAATTTTAACGCCAGGTAGCACAGAGAATGCTAAACCGTGAGCTTGCTTAGCGCCGTGATAAGGGTCTTGCCCAAGGATAACCACGCGTACAGACTCAAAAGGCGTCATATCGAAAGCACTGAACACTTGCTCTTGAGGAGGGTAGATGGTTTTTCCACTATTACGTTGCTGTTCGACAAAAGCGAGAACACTCTGAAAGTACTCTTTGTCACGTTCATCATTAATAATGGATTCCCAACTCTTTGGTGCGCTCATCGTTTTACTTCCCAATCATCAAGGTTTCTAGGGGCTTTCACCAGACAAAAAAATAGCTGTATCGGCTAACTGTCCTAAATAAGGCTCTAGTTATACCTCATACAGCTATCAATAAACATGATGTGTAGGGTTCACTTGTTGATGAATCATAATAATCAGTTCAAGTTGTGTTTATCTCGATTAACCACTTTTTTGCTGTGTACGATGGTGGCCATGGCTATGCACGTGACGGTTTGGTGTCGGTAAACGGCTGGCGACAGCAACAGTTGAAGTTGAAGTTTGGGTGATTGAATACATAAAGGCACCTCCTGTAAGACATCGTGAACTACATATTCACTTTAATACTATGAAAGAAAGGTGCCAATTATTAGAAATAGATGGAAATAAATTTCCCCCTCTATTATTACGCTTCTTCGCTCGCTAGCGTTACTGAGCGATGAAACATTCTAAGTTGTTGAATTTCCTCTTTCCAGATCGTCGAATCAATGGTTTCCAAGATAAGAGGAATACCATTAAAGCGAGAATCAGAGGCAATATACTCAAAACAATCCCAGCCAATTTCGCCTTTTCCTAAAGAATGATGTCGATCGACTCGGCTCGCAAACTCAGCTTTTGAATCATTGATGTGCATTGCTCTTAGATAGTGCATACCCACAATGCGCTCGAACTCAGCAAAAGTATGCTCACACGCTTCTTTTGTTCGTAAGTCATAACCGGCCGTAAACGTATGGCAAGTATCTAAACACACACCGACACGCGACTTATCTTCTACTTGGTCGATGATCTCTGCTAGGTGCTCAAACCTCCAACCCAGATTAGTCCCCTGCCCTGAGGTATTCTCAATCACTGCAATTACATCAGGCACCGCTTGATGAGCTAGGTTGATCGATTCAGCGATCTTCGCCAAACATTCGCTTTCTGAGATTTTCTTCAAATGACTCCCAGGATGAAAATTCAAAAGCGTGAGTCCTAGTTGGTTACAACGCTCCATTTCATCAATAAAAGCCGCGCGTGATTTCTCTAGCTTCTCTTCTTCTGGTGCTCCTAGGTTAATTAGGTAGGAGTCATGAGGAAGAATATTCTCAGCACTAAAACCCAACATTTTGCAATTGGCTTTAAAGGCACTAATGGTTTTCGCTTCTAGTGGTTTTGCCGCCCACTGTCTCTGGTTCTTGGTAAACAGTGCAAACGCATTGGCGCCAATTTCACGTGCACGCATAGGCGCCTGATCAACTCCACCAGCAGCCGAGACATGAGCGCCAATAAACTTAATATTTGTTTCCGGTTTTGAGGATGAATTATTGTTTGTCATTAAATCACTTTACACTTTCAGAATGCTTAATAAATAAAGGGTCGTATCGGTTGTAGTTCAATAAAAACACAACAAATGTAGTAAACTTACAACAAATATGGCTGTTAAATATTTTTTATACTTTAAAATATTTTGTAATTACTTTGTTTTCAAAGGTTTTATTGATTTACCTCAATATAATCACCTTTGTAAAAATATGGTTTTTGGTTGTTTTTTGACTTAAATCAATGTTAACCTTACTAATATTAGGTATATATTACCCAGCTCAATAAAAATCGAAAGTTAACACCATAATCAAACCACATTCAGTGGACTAGGAGATAGTTATGATCCAAGGTATTCAAATTACTAAAGCAGCAAACGATGACCTACTAAACTCAATCTGGCTACTAGATAGCGAGAAGAATGAAGCTCGTTGTGTTGTTGCTACTGCAGGTTTCGAAGCTGACCAAGTTATCTCAGCTGCAGACCTAGGCGAGTACGAAAGCCGTGAAGTTGCAATCGAAGCAGCACCACGCATCGAAGGTGGCCAACACCTAAACGTTAACGTTCTTAAGCGTGAAACGCTAGAAGATGCAGTTGCTCACCCAGAGAACTACCCACAGCTAACTATCCGTGTATCGGGTTACGCTGTACGTTTCAACTCTCTAACAACTGAACAGCAACGTGACGTTATCGCACGTACGTTCACTGAGTCTCTATAATTTTTAGAGCTTAAATTAGAATACAAAAACGGCGCTCATTGAGCGCCGTTTTTATTTGTTCGAAAAACAAATGGACGTTACGGTTGAACTCGACGAAGCACAGCTTTTAGCGCTTCAAAATCGTTATCAAGATCTTCAGACAACAATTCCATCGCCGCGTGTTTTGCTAGCGGGCCAGGCAGTTCGATATCAGAACCTAGGATGTCATCAACCACTTCTTTGAATTTCGCTGGGTGTGCTGTACACAGGAACAAGCCAGTTTCGTTCTCTTGCAGTTGCTCTTCCAGTAGACGGTAAGCAATCGCACCATGTGGTTCACATAGGTAACCTTGTGCTTTTAGGTCGCGAACTGACTCAGCGCTCTGCTCGTCAGATACTTTACCTTTGCCTAGTGTATCTAAGCCCCAACCTTTCAGTTGGCAAAGCTCTTCGATACGAGGCCAGTTGTTTGGTTGGCTTACGTCCATCGCGTTCGATGTTGTCGCAACAGTCGGTTTTGGATCCCATTGACCTGTTTCTAGGTAACGAGGAACAGTGTCATTTTCGTTAGTTGCTGCGATAAAACGCTTAACAGGTAGACCTAGCGCTTTAGCCAATAGACCAGCCGTTAGGTTACCAAAGTTACCACTTGGTACAGAGATAACGAGGTTTTCACGTTGCTCTTTAGTCAGCTGAGAAGCCGCCTCAAAGTAGTAACAGATCTGAGCCATTAAACGACTGATGTTGATCGAGTTTGCCGAGTTAAGACCGATCTCTTTACGCAGTTCAGCGTCATCAAATGAGTCTTTAACTAGAGCCTGACACGCATCAAAGTCACCATCAATCGCCACAGTGTGGATGTTCTTGCCAAGCGTACAGAACAGCTTCTCTTGCAGTGGGCTGATCTTGCCTTTCGGGTAAAGAATCACAACATTGATGTCTTCCATGCCGTAGAAAGCATGCGCAACCGCCGCACCAGTATCACCTGATGTTGCCGTTAAGATAGTGATTTGACCACCATCAGAAACAGCTGCTAAAGATTGAGCCATAAAGCGGCCACCGAAATCTTTAAACGCCAGTGTTGGACCGTGGAAAAGCTCAAGCGCGTAAACGCCGTCTTTTACTTGGTTGATTGGTGCAGGGAATTGGAACGCTGCATCCACCATTTGGTCGATCTGTTCTTTTGGTAATTCATCACCAATCAATGCTGACAGAATCTTTGAGCTACGAGGGACAAAGTCCTCTGCTAGCAGCGCATCGATATCATCAAACTTTGGCAGTTCAGATGGGAAAAATAGACCTTGATTACGGCCTAAGCCTTGACGAACGGCTTGGCCAAAAGAGACTTGTTCATCATTTTCTTTGATGTTGTACAGTTTCATAACTCACTTCCTGTAACGATCGAACCCTGCTTATCTAGGCGACAAACGTGAACGAATCCTTCTTCATTTTGTACGTAATTTTGTTCTAACCAGCGTGCAACACGCTCGGCGACATCTTGTTCTTTGCAAATGCTAAATAGAGTTGGACCACTACCAGAAATACCAGTAGCCAGTGCCCCAGCTGACAGCGCGTATTTACGAGCATCAGCAAACCCTGGAAGCAGTTTCTCACGATATGGTTCAGCGATCACGTCTTTGATCATCTTCGCCGCCAGTTCAGGTTGACCTGAATGACACGCGTGGATAAAGCCCGCTAAGTGACGACCATGAGCAATAATATCCTGACGACGATATTGAGATGGTAGGATCTCTCTCGCTTCAGCCGTTGAAACCTTAATACCCGGATAAGCCATTACCCAGTACCAGTCGTCAAAACACGGTACTTCTTGGCTGATGATGCCTAGCTCTTCAAGCATGAGCTGCACACCACCAAGGTAACATGGCGCAACGTTATCGTAGTGGATACCACCTGAAATCTTGCCTTCCATTTCACCCATCAGAGCAAGCAGTTCAGTTTCATTCAGGGGCTGACCGTGAAAACGGTTTAGCGCATCCAGTGCCGCGACGATTGAACATGCACTAGAACCCAAACCTGAACCGATAGGCATGTTCTTTTCTAGTGTCATTTCTAAAGGCTTTAGCGTAACGCCTTTTTTATCAAGCTCTCTCGAGAACACCACCCAGCAGTCGTAAACGATGTTTTCTTTTGCTTCAGTTGGCAGCTTAGAAACAAAGCTGCCTGCAGTTTTAAGTGAGAATGGTTCATCACCGGCTTTAACCATAACTCGGTCACCTAGCAGCGTGCCATCCACTGGAGACACAGCGGCCCCCAGCACATCAAACCCTACACTGACATTACCGATTGATGCAGGAGCATAAACGACAACATCCATATCACTTGAACTCATTCTTAAACTCCTAATTTCCAACCAAGAGTACGCATCACATCAGAGAATACGCCAGCAGCTGTTACTTCAGTACCCGCGCCGTAGCCACGCAGTACTAGAGGGATTGGTTGGTAGTAACGGCTGTAGAATGCTAATGCGTTCTCGCCATCTTTAATCTTGAACATTGGGTCGTCGCCATCAACAGCAGCGATACGAACCTTACACTTACCTTCAGCGATTTCACCCACATAACGAAGTACTTTACCTTCTTCTGCTGCGATAGCTGACTGCTCTTTGAAGTAAGCATCCGCTTCTGGTAGGCGAGCCATGAACTCTTCAACCGTACCTGAATCATCAAAACCCGGTGGCAGAGCTTGGTCTACTTCAACATCTTCAAGTTCAAGCGCCATGCCTGCTTCACGAGCAAGAATAAGCAACTTACGCGCCACATCCATACCAGATAGATCATCTCGAGGATCCGGTTCAGTGAAGCCGTTATCTTTTGCAATATTGGTTGCCTGGCTCAGTGTCATACCTTCATCAAGCTTGCCGAAGATGTAAGACAGTGAACCTGAAAGAATGCCGTTGAACTTCTCAAGTTCATCACCTGCAGAGATAAGGTTCTGTAGGTTTTCGATGACCGGTAGACCTGCACCTACTGTTGTCTCGTACATCAGCTTACGACGTGAGTTGCGTGCAACTTCACGAAGCTGATGGTAGTAAGCCATGCTTGCTGTGTTTGCTTTCTTGTTTGGTGTTACTACGTGGAAACCAGCCGCTAGGAAATCAGCGTACTGCGCCGCAATACCTTCGCTAGACGTACAATCAACCAATACTGGGTTGATGATGTGGTTACGTTGAACCAAAGCCGCTAAACGCGCTAGGCTGAACTTTTCAGTCGCACTCGACATACGGTCACGCCACTGCTCTAACGGTAGACCATCGCTGTCTAGCAACAAACCTTTACTGTTTGCTAAACCACATACGCGAATCACGATGCCTTTTTCAGCCAGTTTGCCTTGCTGACGTTGGATCTGGTCAACAAGCTCGCCACCAACACCGCCGACACCCACAACGAATACATCTAGGAAGTGCTTAGAGTTAAATAGGTTCTCGTGACACGCTTTGATTGCTTCAGAGATTTTGTCTTCAGGGATAACCGCTGAAATAGCGCGCTCTGAAGAACCTTGAGCAATAGCAACAATGTTGACGTTCACTTCAGCTAAAGAAGAGAAGAACTGAGATGCTACGCCACGTGAAGTGCGCATACCGTCACCCACCAGCGTTACAATCGCAACGTCATCCATGAACTCAACCGGCTCTAACAGGCCATCTTTAAGTTCAAGTTCAAACGCGTCTGACAACACTTGTTTCGCTTTCACCTTATCAGCCGATTCAATACAGAAGCTGATGCTGTACTCAGAAGAAGATTGAGTAATAAGGACAATAGAAACGCCAGCAGAAGACATCGCGCCGAATACACGACTCGCCATACCTACCATGCCCTTCATGCCTGGGCCTGATACGTTAACCATGGTTAGGTCACTTAGCGTCGTAATACCTTTGATTGCTAGGTTATCTTCGCCAGTGTCTTGGCCAATCAAAGTACCTGCGCCTTGTGGGTTGAAGCTGTTTTTGATCAGACAAGGAATGTGGAATTGCGCAATAGGAGCAATGGTTTTCGGGTGTAGAACCGAAGCACCAAAGTAAGAAAGCTCCATCGCCTCTTGGTAGCTAAGAGACTTGAGCAGACGAGCATCATCAACTAAGCGTGGGTCACAGTTGTAAACGCCATCGACATCAGTCCAGATTTCACAGCAATCAGCACGTAGACACGCCGCTAACACAGCCGCTGAGTAGTCAGAACCATTACGACCTAGTGTGACTAGCTCACCTTTTTCATTACCCGCAGTAAAGCCAGGCATGATGTTAACGTGACCTTTAGGAAGTGGAGATTGTTGGAAGTTCTGAGTAGAGACATCCACATCGACCATAGCTTCAAGGTGATCGCCTTTAGCGTATAGGTATTGGACAGGGTCAATCAGGCTTGCTGGTTGGCCTTTCGCTTCCAGTACCGCTTTCATTAACTGGATAGAGATTCGCTCACCTTTACTGATGATGCGAGCATTAACGTGGTTCGGGCACATACCAAGTAGGTTGATGCCATTCACGAACTGCTTTAGCTGAGCAAGAGAGGTATCCACCTGCTCTTGAAACGCGGCACCATCGATAGAAGGCACGACCGCTTTGATCTCTGCAAACAGTGTGTTAAATGAAGATTCGATCTCTGTAATCTGTGCGTCAGCTTCACCATTTTTCAGTGCAGCTTCAATAACAGCGACCAACTTATTAGTTGTTTTTCCTGGAGCCGATAGTACAACGGCTAGCTCTTCTTGCTGGGCATTATTAGCGATGATATCAGCCGCTCGTAAAAAACGATCTGCATCAGCTAATGATGAACCTCCAAACTTTAAAACGCGCATCCCTTTCTCCATAAGTCATAAAAATGGTACAAAAAAAGGCCTGTATCTTGTTGGATACAGGCCTTTTTTTTAAAATCCGTTACTTAGCAGCCTGCCCCAACAATGTTAATGTCGGTAATAATAATGGTTGTGGTCATTACTAGGTGGCTTACGTGCTGCATATCAAATTCTCTGCTTGTGCTTTACTCTACGTGTATCAATTTTTACCACTGGACGTCAATGAAAAGTTGCGTTTTTTTTACATTCGCACCGTTTTTCAGAGCAAACCGTCATTTAAGGGATAAAACACCCTGTATAAACCTTCACTTAAGATACTGGATTTACTCATTGAACAGGCAGGAGTGATCAATTGCATATATAGTCATAACAAAATGCTATATCGATTGTGCAGCGAACGTACAAGTTCTGTGCTTTAATTGAACGATAACGTTCGAAGAACAATAATAATGACATCAGGAGTGGGAAATGAAGAGATTACTTATTCTTTTGGCTTTTGCTATGCCTGTTGTTTGTTCAGCGAATAGCTTGCCTCTACTACCCAGCCAGATCGATAGTTCTTCTCATAAATTCTTTATCTCCACACAAAACGCGTCGAGTGAAAGCTTCGATACTTGGAAGATAGACAGTGGCTACTCTTATAGCTTGTTTTCAGATGTGGATCTTTACGTCGGTACACGTATCAATAGTGCGGCACTGAAACAGGAAAGTGGATTCTTGAGTGGTGTCAGTTATCAGTTCTCAGAAAGAGTCTCTTTTAACAGTTCTCTACACACCTATAAAGACGAGACCGAAGACAATGAGAAATCGGTAGCCGCAGAGGTTTCCAGCCGAGTGCAACTAACAGATAACCTAGATTTGCATGCCACCCTTGATTATGAAGAGTGGCAGCAAGGTGTTGAAGTGGGACTAGGGTTTCGCTTTTAGTCTCTTTAGCTTGTTCTTTATTAACAGATTAGTGCGGATTGAGATCCAAACTTTTAGTACATCACAAACCATTCCCCGTTCTAATCTATCAACGGCATTCAATTTGAGTCAGTTACGATTCAATTAACAGCTCAGATGAAATTAACACGCCATTCCAATCGGCATAAATATAGTCACCAGGCTGAATCAGTTGATTATGTATAGAGAGTGTCACATTCACTTGGCCGACACCGCGTTTCTCTGTTTTGAATGGCGATGCACCTAACGCCTGAACGCCAAGGTCCATTTGCGACATCATGCCTACATCACGCACCGCACCGTTTACAATCACGCCTTCCCAACCGTTTTCTATCGCGAGAATAGCGAGTTGATCGCCAAGCAGCGCCTTCTGGCATGAGCCATTTCCGTCAACGACAAGCACTTTGCCACAGCCGTCGGTCTCTAAAACCTCGCGAACCTTGGAATTATCGTGATAACAACGAACTGTTACAATTTTTCCAAAGAACGCACCACGTTGGCCGAAGTTCTGCAATGGCATGTTCAGTAGGGTGACTTCGCTTTCAAACTCATCACACAAGTCGGGTGTTATATCGTGCATATATCCTCCGTGAGTAAGGCGTTACCGGTTATGTCAGGCTAGCCTCTATGCTTTTATATGTTATTAAAATTAATCCTTTGTTTTCATTGTTCTATGCTCAATTTATTACTCAATAAAGGTTGATTGAGCATATTTATCTACTAGACTCTTAAGACAGCTTTCAGCTTCCTTGGTTCATAATCCGGTCTTTAGCAGGCAAGATGTGAGAAGCATCTCGAATAATCATTCTAGTTTTGCTGCTAAATAACCACCATAACATTGGTTAAGTTGTAGCCATACTATTAAAGTTTGTTGCGATACGGCAATTGATGTAAATCAACAAAGTGAATGGAATTAACATTCTCGCGTTGTTAGCATGCTGTTAACATTATAGAATCCACTGCAATCACTAACAGAATGATTGAAAGGCGTACTGGATCTACGTTATTGGGCAATACTTCAAGGAAGGCAGATAGCTGGAAGTAAGTGTTTTTTTGAAAACTTTAAGTTATCATCAAAAATACATTACCTGTATGTTATGTTTTTGCCTAGAATTTATTCTATTAGCACAGTTTCGTCACAAATTTAGGTACCGCCAAATGCAAACCCCGCAGATTCTTATCGTTGAAGATGAGCAAGTAACTCGTAACACTCTAAAGAGTATTTTTGAAGCAGAGGGATATGCTGTTTTTGAGGCTAGCGACGGTGAAGAGATGCACCAAGTGCTATCTGACAACCAAGTTAACCTTGTAATTATGGACATCAACCTTCCAGGTAAGAATGGTCTACTACTTGCGCGTGAACTACGTGAGCAAGCAAACGTAGCGCTTATGTTCTTAACTGGTCGTGATAATGAAGTTGATAAGATCCTTGGCCTAGAGATCGGCGCTGATGACTACATCACTAAGCCTTTCAACCCTCGTGAACTGACTATCCGTGCACGCAACCTTCTGAACCGTTCAATGAGCACAAGCTCTGTTCAAGAAGAGAAGCGTAGCGTTGAGAAGTATGAGTTCAACGGTTGGGTACTAGATATCAACAGTCGTTCTCTGGTTAGCCCAGATGGCGAAGGCTACAAGCTACCTCGTTCAGAGTTCCGTGCTCTACTTCACTTCTGTGAGAACCCAGGTAAGATCCAAACACGTGCTGACCTTCTTAAGAAGATGACTGGCCGTGAGCTTAAGCCACACGATCGTACTGTAGACGTAACAATCCGTCGTATTCGTAAGCACTTTGAATCTGTTTCTGGTACGCCAGAAATCATCGCAACGATTCACGGTGAAGGCTACCGCTTTTGTGGTGACCTAGAAGACTAATTCGATTCGCGCCTCTTACCATTTAGCACTACTCACCAGTAAGTGTTTTGAACACTAGAAGCGTCATCAATAGTTATTAAAAAGGGAGAATGCCAACGCATTCTACCTTTTTTATTGTTCTTAATTGGATAAGATTTTAGTAAACCGTATCCACCTTAACGTCTTTCTCTACTAACCACTTCACGGTTTCGCCATCTTTAAGTTCCACCGCCACATCAACAGGCTTGTCACTGTCGATTTCTAGCTGCCATACAAACGCGACTTCCCATTGAGTTTCACTGTGTGTTCTTAAATCAAGATCGTCAGCCGTTACCAACAAGGTGTCTGCACCCTGTTTAACCGTAACACTTTCAACCGCAAGCGTTGCTGGCAGTTGTGAGTCTGACTCTAGGTAGATAGCACCATGTAGGGTCTTATCTTGAGTCTCGCCAATCGTTGGCATCTTGTTGTGCCAAAGGTTGCTTTTCATGGTAACTGTTGCTGCAGATACTTCGACTTGATTATCTTGCTGCCATTCTACTTGTGGCGCAGAACAACCCGCTAATGCCACTACACATGCGGCGAATGCTAATTTTTTCATTATTCTTCTACCTTTGATTTAACCAACTCTTTAAAACTTCAATGTCATTCTGGTATTCGTTATTTATCTCATCAACCCAATCTGAAATGTTCTCCCACCACGCAGGCAAATCTGGAGATTGAACTTTCTGGGCAACTTGTTGGATGCGTTTCAGACCAATAGAACCTGCAGCACCTTTAATCTTATGTGCCTCAGAAACGATACTGGCTTTATCTTTCGCGACCATGTTGGAGTTCAATATTTCCATATACTCCGGCATCATATCTTCGAACATCGCGATGCTATCCAAAACCGGTTTCGGTCCAACAATATCAACATAAGACTCTAGCATATCAATATCAAGCAAAGTGGTATCAATTTCTGAAAGAACAGGCTTACTCGCGTCGACTTTATCAATGCTCTCAACCTTATCGGTGCCCGCTACCTTCTCAATTACCTCTGGTGCATCTTCGATAAGTTCACTGATGACATCTTGGATAGCTCGAACCGACAAAGGTTTACTGATCGCTTCGTCCATGCCTTTCTGGAAGTACTCTTGCTTGTTGTTTAATACGTTCGCAGTTAACGCCACCAAAGGCGGTAGCTGGCTGTATTTCTCGCGGTAGTATTGAGCAATATCGAAACCCGTCATATCTGGCAGTTGGATATCCAACAACACCAAATCATAGTCTTCAGGATTGAAAGCAATTTGCGCCTCTTTACCCGTCATCACGACTGTCACTTCATGGCCAAGGCTTTCAAGTAGAGAGCGAGCCACTGTGATATTGAGTTCAATGTCTTCGACCATAAAGATCTTAAGATTCGACTGTTTTCTTGGCGTTTTGATCAGAGCCTGAGTATCGTGATTCACTGGAACTCGAATCGAAACCGTAAAGGTACTGCCAAAGCCCTCTTCACTGATGACTTCAATGTGGCCATCCATCATATTAATCAGCTGTTGAGAGACAGCGAGACCAATACCCGTGCCGACAGCGTGCAAGTTGTCCGTGCCCGATTTCACCTGATAGTACATCGCGAAGATCTTCTCGATTTCACTTTCAGGGATACCAATACCAGTATCTTCCACTTCCATCGTAATGTTGGCAAAGTCACCATCAATGTCGGCGCTGACTGTCATCACCACTCCACCATCTTTGGTGAACTTCATCGCGTTACTAACAAGGTTCCACAGTACCTGTCTAAGACGAGTACCATCCACCTCAACAGCAGCTGGAAGATCAGACAATCTTTCTAGATCGAACCTTAACCCTTTCTGCTCAGCCATCAACGCAGAGATACTTTCGATCTCGACAACGAAATCTTCAAAGTTAATAGGCGTAGGGAAGAGTTCAAGCTTACGGCGGTCGAACTTATCCATATCAATAATATCGTTGAAGATATTACCCAGTGTCACCGCGCTCACCTTGATGGTTTGCATCTGCTTGCGCTGTTCGGTGGTCAGTTGGCTATCAAGCAGCATGCGGCTCAAGCCAATGATGCCGTTGAGCGGCGTTCTTAACTCGTGGCTAATAGTTGAGATAAAGGTGGTCTTATCGCGGCTGGCTTTTTCTAACGACTCTTGATGCTCTTTACGTTCAGTAATATCGCGGCCAAAACCAACCAAGCCCAAGTGACGACCATCTTTGCTGTAGAAAGGCACTTTACGCAGTTCGAAGTAACTCTTGCGGCCATCTGGGTATTCAAGCCATTGGTCATAAGTCAGTGCTTGGTTGTCAGCAAATACTTTCTTATCGGTTTCAACAACTTGCTGAGCGACCTCTTTACTGTAAACATCCCAAGGAGTTAAACCAACTAGCTCTTTTTCTGTTTTACCAGTGAGCTCTTCAACCGCACGGTTACAACCAGAGAACACACCATCTTCATTACGGTAGTAAATAAGGTCAGGCGAGGCATCGATAAACGAGCGTAACAGTGCAGTACGTTCTGCGAGTTCAAGCTGAGTACGCTCGCGCTGGAACACCTCGTTTTCGAGATCTTGCATTGCTTCTGCGCGCGCTTCTTCCGCTTTTTCACGCTCTTCAATTTCTTGATTAAGCTTCTCGATATTGAGCTGCATTTTATTGTTGAGTTCTTGGTCTCGCTCACGCATGTCGCCAAGTTTAGAGACCAATTTCGCTAACCTTTGACGTGATTCTTCCAACTGGTCCACGACCACTGACAGAAAATAAACCGCCCAAGGCGTGATCACTAAACCGAAGAAAACTGAACGGACAATGTCGATGTCATCAACATTGCCTTTGAGTGCAAGGGTGATACCGACTTGCACAACAACAGCGAGGGCAACAAGCGCTAGGGCGAGTAAGATAGAAAAGCGGACAATCCCCAGTTTTACGAGTAGATCCACGTAATACTGGGCAAGATTTTTCATGGGTTTCATTTAGCGCTCCATGCGATAAGACTAGCAACATTCTACCCTGTTTGAAGATGGGAGGTAAGCTAGCTACATCACACGCAGCAAGTGTTCAGCGGTAATTTCGAAGGTTAATTAACCAATACAAATACTAACTAAGCAAAAATAGCCGGGGATAATCAAATTGCCAATTTTATAGCGTTAGCGAATTGAGTATGGATGCACCATTGAACGGTTGCGACCGTCTGATTTCGCTTGATACAACGCACTATCAGCCAAGGCAACAGCCGATTCCATTTCATCATCAGGTGTAGGAATGTAAGAGATAATACCAATACTCACCGTGATGAATTCAGAGACTGTCGACTTCTCATGCGCAAGTTCCAATTTTAGGACTTCATCATGAATACGCTGCGCCACCAGCTGAGCACCTTCGGTCGTTGTATTTGGCAGAATAAAGCCGAACTCTTCACCACCATAACGAGCCACACAATCAGATGAACGATTCAACACCTGCTTAAATGCCTGAGAAACCTGAATCAAAGCATCATCGCCTTTTTGGTGTCCGTAAAAGTCGTTGTAGCCTTTAAAGAAGTCGATATCACATAGCATGATCGTCAGTGGCAGCTTCTCACGCACATGATAATGCCACAGTGTAGAGAGCTGTTCATCGAAACGACGTCGGTTAGACACTTTAGTCAGGCTATCCATAAAGCTGAGGCGTTCAAGTTCAAGGTTGGCTTCTTCAAGCTTTTGTTCTGCTAGATAACGCTCTGTAATATCACGCGCCATGATCAACACACCATTAGTGCTCGATGCTGGATCTCTAAACGGTGATTTGACTACATCATACCAAGTAAATGTTCCATCACTTGAGACCACTTTGTCGATATAACGCAGTGATTTACTTTGATGAAGCACTTGATGATCGGTTTCTGATATTCGCGTATAGATGCTATGTGGCACCACATCTTGTAAACGTTTACCGATCAAGTCACTGACTTCAGAGATACCCAGCGCAGCCACAAATGGTTTATTACACGCTTGATAAACCATGTTTTCATTAAAGATACCAATCGAGTCTGGGCTGGCCTCCAGGATGTTTTGCAAGATGGTGTCACGCTGCGCAAGTGCCACTTCGGTATCTTTTCGCTTCTCCATCTCGCCACGCAGTTTCTGCTGCATGTCATGCCAATCGGTCACATCATGACTAATAGAGAGCGTGCCGATGGTTTCTCCATCTTGGGAAAGCAGCACACTTTGGTAGGTTTCAAGCAAGCAGCTTTTTCCATCTTGATCTGTAGTCCAAGAGCGTTCACTTACACGACCTTTTAATACTCCACCAGAAACACTCAGGGTGCCCTCTTCAGCACGACCATGCCAAAACTTTTTAAACGAGCGATTACTCGTCACTAACTGACCTTTCTGATCTTTCACGTAGATCAGCTCAGACAAAGAATCCAAAGCGGTACGAGCAACATTCAGTTCTCGAACTTCTTGGGACAGTTCTTCGTTAGTGTTTTTATAAGGTGAGGCGTGAATCATCCAAGCCTGCTTATTTCTAAAATGGATCTTACGACCGATCAAGTTGATCTTGAACGACTCAAATTCAGAAAGCGCCCACAGGGAGACCTGCTCGAAGGCTCGAGAGTTGATGTGGTTGGTTAAGTAGTGACGAAAGCTGTTCTCGCTTTCCACAGTAGGAAAGCGAAAATTAACACCGATTTGGCGGATACCAAGCAACTGCATGGCTTGGCGATTGGCATAGAGTATTTCGCCACTTCGAACATCAACAAAGTAGAGTGGCGACGGGGTAGCAAGTAGAAGCGTTTCGATATGCGACTGATAACGAGAATAGAGATGCCAGCAGATGAGAGCAATCAGCAATACAACAACGATATAAATACCGTAGCCATACGCCCTGTCCCACAACCAAGTCATTACCAGTTCCATTTACTCTCAATCTATACCATAAAATCTATTAGGGAAATGTTACCACTATTTATTGGTTTTATCTGCTGTTACCGACAGTCACCATTTTCTATCAATTAACTGCGTTTAAAACGGGCAGTGTGTACTCGAATGCAGAGCCAGTTTTGATGCCTTGTGCGCCAGTTTTATCAAGCGAACGGCCAATCTCAGTCATCGCTAACCAGCGGTTCTCACACCATAAAGGAGAAAGTAAGGTTGGGCGTCTCGCCGCTGAAGAAACACGGTGATAAACCACGTCCGCAGGCGTGCGTTGAATGATCTCACTCGCGATATCGATGTACTCTTCGAGGCTTGGGGCTTCTAGCTTTCCTGCCTTCCACGCCTTAGCCATGGTACTGCCCTCTACTATATGAAGGCCGTGCAGCTTAATACCATCGGTGCCAACGGCTAATACCTTGTCTAAGGTTTCAAGGTTATCCGCTTTGGTTTCTTTTGGTAGGCCAACAATCAGATGAGTACACACCTTGATACCTAAAGCGCGTGCGCGTTGGGTGATCGTTTCATACACTGCAAAATCGTGGCCGCGGTTAATTCGCTTGAGGGTTTTATCATTGGCGGTTTGCAGGCCAAGCTCGAGCCAAATCTCATAGCCTTGTTTAACGTAGCCCGCTAACAGATCCAACACCGCATCAGGCACACAGTCTGGTCGCGTACCAACACAAAGGCCGACGATCTCTGCACCGGGTGCTTTTAGCGCCTCTTCATACATATTCTTGAGCACTTGCACCTCAGCATAAGTGCTGGTGTACGCCTGAAAGTAAGCCAGGTACTTCTTGGCACGAGCAATCTCACCCGCACGATCTTTTAGCTGGTCAGCAATACTTTGAATTTGAGTTTGTTCATCGGCAAAGGAAGCCACGTTACAAAACGTGCAACCTCCACGGCCAATTGTCCCGTCTCGGTTTGGGCAGCTGAAACCACCATGAAGCGTCAGCTTGTGAACCTTCTCGCCATAACGGCGTTGAAGGTCTTGGCCGATAGTATTGACCAACTCGTGTAATTGCATATTTTCAAAGCACTCAAGTAAATAAGAATGAATATCAGTCTTTTTTTGAAAAAAAATTACATCCCTGCAAAATTCGACCAATTAGTTTACTCAAGGCTTTTTGCGAGCAACCTAACAAATATCAATAAACATGCAAAAAAATCGGCTCTATTTGCCTAATGTTGCACATTTGTTAGGCATTAAATTCAAAATAAAACGAAAAAAATGGTCTACATGGGTCAACTTTCATTGCAATTCGCCCAGACAAAATTGTAGGATACTTACACATATTGGCTATTTTTGAGTATTTACTTACAACGAAAACTTGCTAATAAGTCGGTGATATCTAACTCCCACCTATATAAACCACTAGTTTGTGGTTAAAAATAAACAGGTATCACCAAGGATTGTTTTTCTCGCAATACTTTTCCTGCGAGATACGGAAAGGATTCAAACCGCCAGCATAGGCAGGTTTAGACCCATAAATATAAAAGGACAAGGCTGACTTTATACAAATAAGTTGCGCCTAGATTTAACTGGAAGGATGTATCTATGGTAGATCAAGAGCAGAACTCACAGGGTCTGTATACTCCTGAATTGGAGCATGACGCTTGTGGTATCGGTTTTGTTGCGCATCTAAAGAATCGCAAATCTCATGATGTAGTAACTCAAGCACTCGATATGCTTGCACGTATGGAACACCGTGGCGGCCAAGGCTGCGATCCGTGTTCTGGTGATGGTGCAGGTATCCTGCTACAGAAGCCGCACGAATTCTTACTAGAAGAAGCCGTAAAGCTTGGAATTAAGCTGCCATCTTTTGAAAAATATGGTGTTGGTGTTGTACTTTTCCCTAAAGATGAACACAAACGTGCACAGTGTCGTGACATTCTAGAACGCAATGCACAACGCCTTGAGTTAGAAGTTATCGGTTACCGTGAACTTCCAACGGACAATTCAATGATTGGTGCTGACCCACTAAGCACTGAACCTCAATTTGAACACGTATTTATTTCTGGCGGCCCTGGTATCACACCAGAAGAGCTTGAGCGTAAACTGTATGTTCTACGTAACTACACGGTTCGTGTATGCCTAGAAAGCGTTTCAAATATCGGTGATGACTTCTACATCAACTCTATGTCTTACAAGACATTGGTGTACAAAGGTCAGCTAACAACTGAACAAGTTCCTCAGTACTTCCTAGATCTGCAAAACCCAACCATGGTGACAGCTCTAGCACTAGTACACTCTCGCTTCTCTACCAATACATTCCCACGTTGGCGTCTAGCTCAGCCTTTCCGTTACATCGCGCACAATGGCGAAATCAATACGGTTCGCGGCAACCTGAACTGGATGAAAGCACGTGAAGCAATCCTAGAATCGGACCTGTTTACACAAGCTGAAATCGACATGCTGCTTCCTATCTGTCAGGAAGGTAGTTCGGATTCATCAAACTTCGATATGGCACTGGAACTACTTGTTCTTTCAGGTCGTACTCTGCCACACGCGTTGATGATGATGATCCCGGAAGCATGGCAAGAAAACAAAAACATGGATCCAACTCGTCGTGCGTTCTACCAGTACCACGCGAACGTAATGGAACCATGGGATGGCCCAGCATCAGTATGTTTCACCGATGGTGTTCAAGTAGGTGCAACACTTGACCGTAACGGTCTGCGTCCTTCTCGCTACACAGTAACTAAAGACGACTTCCTAGTAATGGCGTCTGAGTCTGGTGTTGTTGAGATTGCACCTGAAAACGTTGAGTACCGTGGTCGTCTACAACCAGGTCGTATCTTCGTTGCTGACCTTGAGCAAGGCCGCATCATTTCTGATGAAGAAGTGAAAGACAGCATTGCTAAAGCACAACCTTACGAAAAGTGGGTTGAAGAGAACCTTCTGAGCCTGAAAAAGCTACCGGATGCGAGCAACGAATTTAGCCAACCTTCTCCAGAGAAACTACTACACAAACAACAATCGTTTGGCGTGAGTTCTGAAGAAGTAAACGAAATCATTCTACCTCTTGCGAAAACAGGCTACGAGCCACTTTCTGCAATGGGTGCTGACTGGCCGCTAGCGATTCTTTCTCACCAATCGCAGCACCTTTCAAACTACTTCAAACAGTTGTTTGCACAAGTAACTAACCCGCCGATCGACCCGATTCGTGAGCGCATGGTTATGTCTCTGAACACTTACCTAGGTAAAGACCAGAACTTACTTGCTGAAACACCTGAGCACTGTCAAAAAGTAGAACTTGAGTCTCCAGTACTGTCTAACTCTGAGTTAGAAAAACTGCGTGCAATCGATAACGAGCACCTTCAGGCGAAGACGCTGGATATCGTATTCCAAGCAAATGGCGACCAAGGTAAGTTAGAGCGCGCACTTAAGCGTATCTGCCAATACGCAGAAGACGCAGTGATTGATGGCTACTCTATCATCCTACTGACAGACCGTGCGGTTAACTCTAACCATGCCGCTATTCCAGCAATGCTGGCGGTTGGCGCGGTTCACCACCACCTAATCCGTAAAGGTCTACGTGCTAAGTGTGACATCGTTGTTGAAACGGGCGACGCTCGTGAGACACACCACTTTGCAACGCTTATCGGTTATGGTGCAAACGCAGTTAACCCATACCTAGTTATTGAAACGATTGTTGAACTGCAACGTACTAAGAAGCTAGATCCAAACGTACACCCACGTGAGTTATTCGATAACTACCGTAAAGGTGTTAACGGCGGTCTACTTAAGATCTTCTCTAAGATGGGGATCTCTACGCTGCAGTCTTACCACGGTGCACAAATCTTTGAAGCACTTGGTGTTAGCAAATCAGTGGTTGAAAAATACTTCACAGGTACTGTTTCTCGTATCCAAGGTCTAACGATCGACGATATCGCGCGAGAAGTATTGGTTCGTCACCGTGTTGGTTACCCAGCTCGTGAAATTCCAGCTCAGATCCTTGATGTTGGTGGTGTTTACCAGTGGAAACAACGTGGTGAGAAACACTTATTCAACCCAGAAACGATTTCTCTACTTCAAGAATCGACGCGTAACAAAGATTACGGTCAGTTCAAGAAGTACGCAAAAGCAGTTGATGACCAAGGCGACAACGCAGCAACGCTACGTAGCCAACTGGACTTCATCAAGAACCCTGCAGGCTCTATTCCTCTAGCAGAAGTAGAACCAATCGAGAACATTCTTAAGCGTTTCGCAACCGGCGCAATGAGCTTTGGTTCAATCTCGCATGAGGCTCACTCAACACTGGCTGTTGCGATGAACCGCATTGGCGCGAAATCAAACTCAGGTGAAGGTGGTGAAGATCCAGCACGTTTCGAACGTAAAGAAAACGGCGACTGGGAACGTTCAGCAATCAAACAGGTGGCTTCTGGTCGCTTTGGTGTAACGTCTTACTACCTATCTAACGCTGATGAGCTACAAATCAAGATGGCTCAAGGTGCGAAACCGGGCGAAGGTGGTCAACTACCTGGTGATAAGGTTGATGACTGGATCGGCGCAACGCGTCACTCGACTCCAGGCGTAGGTCTTATCTCGCCACCGCCACACCACGATATCTACTCAATCGAAGATTTGGCTCAGCTAATCTACGATCTGAAGAACGCGAACCGTAACGGCCGTGTCAACGTGAAGCTAGTATCAGAAGCTGGCGTAGGTACGATTGCATCAGGTGTAGCAAAAGCGAAAGCTGACGTAGTACTTATCGCAGGTTTCGATGGTGGTACGGGTGCATCTCCGATGTCTTCTATCCGTCACACAGGTCTGCCTTGGGAACTAGGTCTAGCAGAAACGCACCAAACACTACTGAAAAACGGCCTACGTAACCGTATCGTTGTTCAGTCTGATGGTCAGATGAAAACACCACGTGACCTTGCAGTAGCAACGTTACTTGGCGCTGAAGAATGGGGCGTAGCAACAGCAGCTCTAGTGGTTGAAGGCTGTATCATGATGCGTAAGTGTCACAAGAATACATGTCCTGTTGGTATCGCAACACAGAACAAGACTCTGCGTGAGCGTTTCGACGGCCGCGTAGAAGACGTAGTCACTTTCTTCCAATACATGGCTGAAGGCCTGCGTGAAGTAATGGCTGAACTTGGCTTCCGCTCTATCGATGAGATGGTTGGTCAATCGCACAAACTTAAAGTTCGTGATGACATCGGTCACTGGAAGTACAAGAACCTAGATCTAACACCGGTACTGCACATCGAGCAGGCGCGTGAAGAAGATGGTATCTACAACCAGACACAACAAAACCACAACCTAGAAGACGTTCTAGACCGCAAGTTGATTCAAGCTGCGATTCCAGCTCTTGAGAAAGGCGAAGCCGTGAATGCAAGCTTCCCTATCATCAACACGGACCGCTCTGCAGGTACCATGCTGTCGAACGAAATCTCGAAGGTTTACAAAGACCAAGGTTTACCACAACCAATGAACGTTAAGTTCCACGGTAGTGCTGGCCAATCTTTCGGTGCGTTCCTTGCGAAAGGCGTTAAGTTCGAAGTAGAAGGCGACGCGAACGATTACTGGGGTAAAGGTCTGTCTGGCGGTACTTTGGTACTGTACCCAGATGCGAAATCGACTATCGTTGCTGAAGACAACATCGTGGTAGGTAACGTATGTTTCTACGGTGCGACCTCAGGTGAATCTTTCATTCGCGGTATGGCTGGCGAACGTTTCTGTGTTCGTAACTCTGGTGCTAAGGTTGTTGTTGAAGGCGTTGGTGACCACGGTTGTGAATACATGACTGGCGGTGTTGCGATTATCCTTGGCTCAACAGGTCGTAACTTTGCTGCGGGCATGAGTGGCGGTGTGGCTTATGTATGGGATAAAGCGGGTGACTTCGAAACCAAGCTGAACTCTGAACTTGTAGACCTAGATCCAATTGAACAAGAAGATAAAGATCTTCTACTAGATATGCTAACGAAGCATGTTGAATTCACAGGAAGTGAAGTTGCTCAGTCTTTCCTAGACAACTTTGAAGCAAGTGTTGCATCGCTAGTTAAAGTAATGCCACGCGACTACAAAGCGGTTCTTGAAAAGCGTAAAGCTGAAGCACAACAGGCACAAACGGAAGAAGTGGAGGCAGTATAATGGGTAAGCCTACTGGATTTTTAGAACACGGTCGTGAGCTTCCAAAGAAGCTCGACCCGTCAGTTCGAATTGAAGACAACAAAGAGTTCGTACTTAACGAAGAGTTTGGTGAAAAGATCAATACTCAAGCCTCTCGTTGTATGGACTGTGGCGTACCTTTCTGTCACAACGGCTGTCCGATTGGTAACATCATCCCAGAATTCAATGATGCGGTTTACCGTGACAGCTGGGAAGAGGCTTGGAATATCCTAAGCTCTACCAACAACTTCCCTGAGTTTACCGGTCGTGTTTGTCCTGCTCCTTGTGAAAGTGCCTGTGTTCTTGGTATCAACCAAGACCCAATCACTATCTGTAATATCGAGAAAACGATTGTTGAAACTGCGTACCGTGAAGGGTACGCAAAACCTAAAACACCACGCTCTCGCACAGGTAAAACTGTCGCAGTTATCGGTTCAGGTCCTGCTGGCTTAGCCGCAGCGGAGCAGCTAAACAGCGCTGGTCACTCGGTAACGGTATTTGAACGTGACGAGAAAGTCGGTGGTCTACTTCGCTTCGGTATCCCAGATTTCAAACTGGGTATGGACGTGATTGATCGTAAGATCAACCTAATGGCTGAAGCGGGCGTTGAGTTTAAAGTTAACCAACACATCGGTGTTGATGTTAACGCTCAGCAGCTACGCCAAGAGTTTGATGTGGTATTGCTAACGGGTGGTTCTACGGTTCCACGTGACTTGCCAATCCCTGGTCGTGAGTTGAAAGGCGTTCACTTTGCCATGGAATTCCTTGGTCAAAACAACCGCCGTGCTAACAACCTAGATCTTAAAACAGAAGAGATTCACGCTAAAGATAAGCACGTTGTGGTTATCGGTGGTGGTGATACTGGTTCTGACTGTGTGGGCACATCAAACCGTCATAAGGCAGCGAGCATTACTCAGGTTGAGATCATGCCGATCCCACCAGAGAAGCGCCCTGCAAACATGCCTTGGCCTCAATACCCAATGATCATGAAAACCACCACTTCTCACGAAGAAGGTTGTGAACGTCACTGGAACATCTTAACCAAAGAGTTCATCGGTAACGAGCAAGGTCAAGTGACGGGTCTACGTATTGCTGACATCGTTTGGCAAGATGCGAAACCAGGTGAGCGTCCAGGCTTTGATGAAGTCGCGAACTCTGAACGTGTTATTCCTTGTGACATGGCATTCCTAGCAATGGGCTTCTTACACCCGGAGCCAACCGGCGTGCTTGCTCAACTAGACATTAAACTGGACGAGCGCGGTAACGTCGCTTCTGAAGGTTTTGCAACGAACCAGAAAGGCGTTTTCGCTGCTGGTGATATGCGTACTGGTCAATCTCTAGTTGTACGTTGTATTAATGAAGGTCGTGAATGTGCAATTGCCATTGATGACTTCTTAATGGGTAACTCAAACTTAGAAGCGAAAGCTGATTCACTCATGCTTTCCGCATAATATTTCTCGGGCTAACGTCAATTACGTTAGCCTAGAGGAAAAGCAATACCCTTCCTAACTTTTATATTTGGCTAGCACTCGATGCTAGCCTTTTTTCTATCTGGCATTTGTCGTTTTCAAAATCATCCTGTTGTATATGTTAAATCTCGTTAACATTCACCTTATATATCTCATTGATATCCATCGACTATTTTAGATTATTAAGTGGCTAATCGCGTTTATGCATGATAATTAACCATGAACTTGACCTTAAACACAATTAGCTATACGTTGTAAAGCTGATGAAAATAAAATCAATCGGTTTTGTTAACACAACCAATAACGTTTTAACTGGCTAAAGCAAACTATCAGTTTATAAAAAACAACAAGTATATGAATAGTTAGTCATTTACTGTCTGGATGACAGAGAAGCAAAAGGGAGAATTGCAATGGCTCTATATGATCCTAGTCTTGAAAAAGACAACTGTGGATTTGGTTTAATAGCGCAAATGGAAGGCCAACCTAGTCATAAGTTGGTAAGAACTGCTATTTCAGCCCTCGATCGCATGACACACCGTGGTGGTATCGCTGCGGATGGTAAAACCGGGGATGGCTGTGGCTTATTACTACAGAAGCCTGACTCTTATCTCAGAATTATTGCTGAAGAGAATAACTTCAAGCTCGGCAAGCAATACGCTGTCGGCATGATTTTCTTCAGCCAAGATCCAATCAAAGCGCAATCCGCGCAAGACATCGTCAATAAAGAGCTCGCTCAAGAGACCTTAACGGTTGCAGGTTGGCGCGTAGTACCGACCAACACCGACGTATTAGGTCCGATTGCCAAAGATTCAGTTCCCAATATTCAGCAAGTGTTTATCTCGGCCCCCGCGGGTTGGCGTGAACGCGATATTGAACGACGCCTTTATATCGCTCGTCGCAGAATTGAAAAACAGATCACCGAAGACAAAGATTTCTATATTTGTAGCCTTTCAACACAAGTAATGGTCTACAAAGGTCTGTGTATGCCAGCCGATCTTCCGCGATTTTACCTCGATCTTGCAGACTTACGCATGGAATCGGCGATATGTCTGTTCCACCAGCGTTTCTCAACCAATACTCAGCCACGTTGGCCACTGGCTCAACCATTCCGCTATTTAGCGCACAATGGTGAGATCAATACCATTGAAGGTAACCGACAATGGGCTAAGGCTCGTGCCTATAAATTCTCTTCGCCGTTGCTGCCAGATTTACAAACCGCCGCACCCTTTGTGAATGAGACAGGCTCAGATTCATCAAGCCTAGATAACATGCTCGACCTGTTCCTTGCCGGTGGTATGGATGTGTTCCGAGCGATGCGCATGCTTGTGCCGCCCGCTTGGCAAAACCACCCAGATATGGACCCAGATCTACGTGCATTCTACGACTTCAACTCCAAGCACATGGAACCGTGGGATGGCCCTGCAGGTATCGTACTTTCTGATGGTCGTTACGCTGCGTGTAACCTCGATAGAAATGGCCTGCGTCCTGCGCGTTATGTCATCACCAAAGACAACCTGATCACCTTGGCATCTGAGGTCGGTATCTGGAACTACGCGCCAGATGAAGTGGCAGAGAAAGGCCGTGTCGGCCCAGGTGAATTGCTCGTCATAGATACGCGCCGCGGTAAATTGTGGCAATCTAACGAGATCGACAATGACCTTAAAGGTCGCCATCCTTATAAAGAGTGGATGGAAAAGAACGTTCACAAACTCACACCGTTTTCCGATCTGCCCGATGAGCAAGTCGGTAAGCGCAGCTTTGACGATGACACGCTCAAGACCTACCAAAAACAGTTTGCGATGAGCAACGAAGAGTCGGACCAAGTACTGCGTGTGCTTGGTGATATGGGACAAGAGGCCGTAGGCTCGATGGGCGATGATACGCCGATGGCTGTGCTCTCTTCAAAAGAACGCTTGGTCACTGATTACTTCCGTCAAAAGTTTGCACAAGTCACCAACCCACCGATTGATCCATTGCGTGAAAAACACGTGATGTCTTTGGCGACCAGTATTGGGAAAGAGATGAACGTGTTCTGTGAAACAGACGGTCACGCCTATCGTGTCACGTTTGATTCACCAGTACTGCTTTACTCAGACATGCAGCAGATTCTGCAGTTGAGTCAAAAACATTATCGTCATGTCATTCTCAGCATGCACTACGACCCGAATAACCAAGATCTAGAACAAGCAATCAAAGCAGTATGTGATAGCGCCGAACAAGAAGTCAGCGAAGGTGCGGTTTTAGTTGTGCTGTCGGACAAAGGTTTAGAGAAAGGAAAACTACCGATCCCTGCAGCCATGTTGGTTGGTGCGGTGCAAACAAGGCTTGCTGATACCAACCTGCGTTGTGATGCCAACATCGTTGTTGAGACAGCAACTGCGCGCGACCCACACCAATTTGCTGTGCTGCTTGGCTTCGGTGCAACCGCGGTTTACCCATACCTCGCTTATGAAGCGTTAGGTAAAATGTTGGATGATGGCTCTTTAGATAAAGATTATCGTGCCGCAATGCAAAATTACCAAAACGGCATCAACAAAGGTCTGTACAAGATCATGTCGAAGATGGGAATTTCAACCATTGCCTCTTATCGCTGTTCACAGCTTTTCGAAGCCGTTGGCCTTCATTCCGATGTTGTTGAGCTCTGTTTCCGCGGAGTTACCACTCGAATCCAAGGCGCAAGCTTTAGCGATTTCCAGCAAGATATCTATAACTTATCTCGTAAAGCCTGGACTAAGCGTAAGCCAATCGAGCACGGTGGTTTACTCAAATACGTACACGGCGGCGAATATCACGCCTATAACCCTGATGTGGTTGGCACTCTGCAAACTGCAGTAAAAACAGGTGAGACATCGGATTATCTCTCTTTTGCTAAGCAAGTAAATGCTCGTCCAGCTGCGATGTTACGCGACTTAATGAGCCTCAAAAAAGCCGATCAGCCTCTACCACTAGAGCAAGTCGAGCCTAACAGCGATCTGTTTAAACGCTTCGACTCTGCGGCAATGTCGATCGGTGCTTTGAGCCCAGAAGCGCATGAAGCATTAGCAATGGCGATGAACCGCTTGGGTGGTTACTCAAACTCTGGTGAAGGTGGTGAAGACCCTCGACGCTTTGGTACTGACCGTAACTCTCGTATCAAGCAGATAGCTTCCGGTCGTTTTGGTGTGACGCCACATTACTTAACCAATGCGGATGTTTTGCAGATCAAGGTCGCGCAAGGTGCGAAGCCTGGAGAAGGTGGTCAACTGCCCGGCCATAAAGTTACCGCAGAAATCGCTAAGCTGAGATATTCAGTTCAAGGGGTGACACTGATCTCCCCTCCTCCACATCACGATATTTATTCTATCGAGGATCTAGCGCAGCTGATTTTCGACCTTAAACAAGTGAACCCTAAAGCCTTGGTTTCAGTAAAGTTAGTATCGGAACCGGGTGTAGGCACGATTGCAACTGGTGTAGCGAAAGCCTATGCCGATCTGATCACCATTTCTGGCTACGATGGCGGTACCGCGGCAAGCCCTCTAACCTCGGTAAAATACGCAGGTTGCCCTTGGGAGCTTGGCTTAGCAGAAACTCAACAAGCACTGGTTGCTAACGGGCTTCGTCATAAGATCCGCCTGCAAGTCGATGGTGGTTTAAAAACTGGCCTTGATGTGATTAAAGGTGCGATTCTCGGTGCAGAAAGCTTTGGTTTTGGTACCGCGCCAATGGTCGCAATGGGTTGTAAGTTCTTACGAATTTGTCACCTAAACAACTGTGCGACGGGTGTTGCGACTCAAGATGAAACACTACGCCGCGAATACTTCAAAGGCCTGCCAGACATGGTGGTGAACTACTTTACAGGCCTAGCCGATGAAGTTCGCCAATACCTTGCAGAACTCGGCGTAGAAAAACTCACGGACCTGATTGGTCGTACTGACTTACTTGAAGCCGTTCAAGGCCTCACCGCGAAACAGAACAAGCTCGATCTCTCTTCAATACTCGAAGCTCCGGTATCTCCAGAAGGTCACCCTCTGTTTTGGACCGAGCCAAACGCACCATTTGATAAGGCTCAGCTCAACCAGCAGATCCTTGATGATGCCATTGATGCGATTGAGAAACGTCAATCCACCAGCCTTTACTACAACGTAATCAACACCGATCGCTCGGTTGGCGCTCGTATCTCTGGCGAAATCGCGAAACGCTACGGTAACCAAGGCATGGCGGGCTCACCAATTAAGTTGTACCTCGATGGTACAGCAGGCCAATCTTTTGCGGTTTGGAACGCCGGTGGCGTCGAGTTATACCTAACGGGCGATGCCAATGACTATGTTGGCAAAGGCATGGCTGGCGGCAAAGTGGTTATCAAGCCTCACCAAGGCACTGCATTTGTTTGTAACGAAGCGACCATCATCGGTAACACCTGTTTGTATGGTGCAACCGGAGGCAAGCTATTTGCAGCAGGAACTGCCGGCGAGCGATTTGGCGTGCGTAACTCAGGCACGGTTGCTGTGATTGAAGGCGCTGGTGACAACGCCTGTGAATACATGACCGGCGGTATTGTTGCCATTCTTGGCGCAACTGGCGTCAACTTCGGTGCAGGTATGACAGGTGGCTTCGCTTATGTCATGGATAAGAACGAAGACTTCCAAGGTCGAGTAAATAACGAGTCGGTCGAGGCACTTTCTCTGTCTGACTTATTTATCCACCAAGAACATCTGCGTGGCTTAATTGCAGAGCACTTAGAAGAGACAGGTTCAGTACACGCTGAAGCGATTCTGGCGAACTTTGATGAATGGATTCCGAAGTTCTACCTAGTGAAGCCAAAGACGGCGGATCTTAATACCTTGCTCGGTCACCAAAGCCGCAGCTCTGCTGAACTTCGTGTTCAAGCGCAATAATTGGAAGGAGCCAATAATGAGCCAGAATGTATACCAATTTATTGATGTGAATCGCGTAGACCCAGCGAAGAAACCAATCAAGATACGTAAGATTGAGTTTGTAGAGATCTACGAACCTTTCACTAAACAGCAAGCGAAAGCGCAAGCAGACCGTTGTTTAGACTGTGGTAACCCATACTGTGAATGGAAATGTCCTGTTCACAACTACATCCCTCAGTGGCTTAAGCTTGCCAATGAAGGGCGCATTATCGAAGCCGCTGAACTGTCTCACCAAACCAACAGCCTGCCTGAGGTTTGCGGTCGAGTTTGCCCTCAAGACCGCTTGTGTGAGGGCTCTTGTACCCTCAATGACGATTTCGGTGCCGTAACCATTGGCAATATTGAAAAGTACATTACCGACAAAGCCTTTGAGATGGGTTGGAAGCCTGACATGTCTCACGTTGAGTGGACTGATAAAAAGGTCGCGATCATCGGTGCGGGGCCAGCAGGTCTAGCGGCGGCTGACATCCTAGTTCGTAATGGCGTAAAAGCCGTTGTGTTTGACCGCTATCCGGAGATCGGTGGCCTACTGACGTTTGGTATTCCATCGTTCAAGCTTGAGAAAGGCATCATGGAAAATCGTCGCCGTATCTTTAGCGAGATGGGCGTCGAGTTCCAAATGAATACCGAAGTCGGCAAAGATGTACAACTTCAGCAACTCGTCGATGACTACGACGCTGTTTTCCTTGGTGTCGGCACCTATAAAAACATGCGTGCGGGTTTAGACAACGAAGATGCACCGGGCGTTTATGATGCTCTGCCATTCTTGATTTCTAATACCTACAAGGTCATGGAACTGGAAAACCCAACCCCATTTATCGATATGCAAGGTAAGAAAGTCGTCGTGCTTGGTGGTGGTGATACGGCGATGGACTGCGTTCGAACCTCTATTCGTCAGAATGCGGCAGATGTGGTGTGTGCTTACCGCCGAGATGAAGCCAACATGCCAGGTTCTCGCCGTGAGGTAAAAAATGCACGTGAAGAGGGGGTGAAGTTCAAGTTCAACCTACAACCTATCGGCTTAGAGCTTAACAGCGCTGGTCATGTGGTTGGTGTGAAATTCGTGAAAACCGCTTTGGGTGAGCCTGATGAAGCAGGCCGTCGTCGTCCAGAACCTGTCGAAGGCAGTGAGCATGTTCTTGAGGCTGATGCCGTAATTATGGCATTTGGTTTCCAACCTCATACGATGGAATGGCTAGAACCTTTCGGTGTGGAGCTCGATCAGTGGGGTCGCATCAAGGCTCCTAACAAACAAGAGTTTCAATACCAAACCACCAACAGCAAGATATTTGCAGGTGGCGATGCGGTTCGAGGATCTGACTTAGTGGTGACCGCTATCGATGAAGGCCGTAAAGCCGCAGAAGGGATCTTGGACTACCTAGAAGTGTGACTAATCTAAGGTTTCCTTTATTACTCAGGCCGTTACTATAAAAAAGGGATCCAATGATGGATCCTTTTTTGAATTAGATACGTTTATCACAAGCATATCGAAAAATACGTAAAACAATCGCAAACAAGCCAATACCTATAACTAAAATTAAAACAACGCCATAGGAAACATTATGAAAAAAGCAGCTCTCCTCTCGTTATCACTTTTAACGTTAACCGCTTGCAGCCAAGGAATCACGGACATGAAAGACAGAACTTCATCACCTTGTGGAGACAAACCAAACTGCGTATCAACTCAAGATGATCGTGAGCAACATGCATTGGCCGCGTTTGAGTTGTCAGATTCAGCGAGCTTAGATGCGATTGAGCAGGTTGCGCTAACCTTACCGGGATCAAAAACCGCGAGTAAAACAGAAGATTATCTGCGTGTTGAATGTACTTCGCGCATCATGCGTTTTGTCGATGACTTAGAACTTAAAATCACGGATGGCAAACTGATCGTGCGTTCAGAGTCTCGTACTGGCCATTCTGATTTTGGCGTAAACCGAAAACGAGCTGAACAACTTCGTGCTAGCTTGAAAAGCGAAGGCCTAATCAAATAGATAAAAGAATACGCAGATAAATCGCTACTATTCGGATGAGAAGTGCCTCTGGGCAGTCGCTCGACACTTCTTATCCATGCTACAATTTCGCTCTACTGTTTAAATATTATTTATTAAGAGACTACACATGAAAATCGGCATCATTGGCGCAATGGAGCAAGAAGTTGCGATCCTAAAAGCAGCAATTTCAGACATTACTGAAGTTAATAAAGGCGGTTGTACCTTTTTCTCTGGTCAGCTAAATGGTGTTGACGTTGTTTTGCTTCAATCTGGCATTGGTAAAGTAGCAGCGGCTGTTGGTACTTCAATCCTACTAAGCGAATACCAACCAGATGTCGTTCTTAACACGGGCTCTGCTGGCGGTTTTGATTCAACACTGTACCTTGGCGATGTGGTTATCTCAACTGAAGTTCGACACCACGATGCAGACGTTACAGCTTTCGGTTACGAAATCGGCCAAATGGCAGGTCAACCTGCAGCGTTCAAAGCTGACGACAAACTGATGGCTGTTGCTGAACAAGCACTAGCACAAATGGAAGACAAGCATGCCGTTCGCGGTCTTATCTGTACTGGCGACGCATTTGTTTGCACAGCAGAACGCCAAGAGTTCATCCGCAAGCACTTCCCATCTGTTGTTGCTGTAGAGATGGAAGCATCGGCTATCGCTCAAGCTTGTCACCAATTCCAAGTACCATTCGTGGTTGTTCGTGCAATCTCTGATGTTGCAGACAAAGAATCACCAATGAGCTTCGAAGAGTTCCTGCCACTAGCAGCGCAAAGCTCTTCTGAAATGGTTATCAAGATGGTTGCCCTACTAAAGTAAGCGACTAGACATGCAAACACTGTTTGATCAGGTATTTGCAAATGGCGTGCTCCTTGTGATGTGGGGAGCACTGCTTTTTCATTTAATTTTACCTATCCCCCATGCCGCACACCCCACGACCTTATGGCATAAGTTTGCTGAGCTTTTAGCAAGCAAGGTTAATAACAACCACAACTATTCCCAAAGTTTAATCTCAGGCACATTAGCCTGGGGGTTAATGGTACTGCCAACTCTGGTTATTCTATTGGCACTGCAACCATTGGTTTGGCAATCTCAACTGTTTGAATTGGCACTGTTATTACTCGCGATTGATTGGCGCAATAATGAAAAGCTGGCTAACCAACTGATCAAAGTACTTGGCCGAGAAGATAAAGCGGCCGCTCGTCAGTTACTGGCTCCGATTGTCAACCGTCAAACCGAATCACTTTCGTCACTTGGCCTCGGCAAAGCCGCCACAGAAACCATAATCATGGGTTACGCTCGTAACGTAGTTTGTGTGTTGTTCTGGTACGCCATTGGTGGTGGAATCGCTGCGTTAATGTATCGCCTTGTGGTCGAGTTAGCTCGAGCTTGGTCGCCAAGTCGCAAGCAGTTTTCTCCTTTCGGCTCAACGGCAATCAAGATCGTCGCTATCCTAGAACTTATACCAATGCGCTTATTTGCCTTGATGATCGTCTTTGGTGATAAAGCAACGCACACATTTAAGATGATGCTAGTCCAAAGTCGCTCTTGGCCACTACCCGGCCCAGCCTGGTTAATCACGGCTGTTGGCAACAAGCTGGAGTTATCATTAGGTGGCCCTGCGATTTACGACAACACTAAAGCCATTCGCGCGAAAGTAGGCGGAAGAATCGCACCGTCAGCTCTGCATCTATCTCAGGTTCAGAAACTACTCTTTGGTCGCATCGCTATCTGGATATTTTTACAAAGCCTAGCCTTACTATTTATTCACCAAGGGATTTAGAGTGAAACCTTCAGCACTTGTTACAAGCCTTACTATTTTGTCTTCCAGCTTATGGCTGCCTTTATCATTTGCAGAAGAAGCACCACGGACTCAAGAACAAGTACAGCCGGCTCAACGCGTAGTCAGCCTTGCTCCTCATGCCACTGAACTCGCGTACAGCGCTGGTTTAGGCAACAACCTTGTTGCCGTAAGTGAACGAAGTGATTACCCACCACAAGCCGATAAGCTTGAAAAAGTGGCAAACTATCAAGGTATCAAGGTTGAGAAGATCATCGCACTTCAGCCTGATTTGATTCTTGCGTGGCCAGCGGGAAACCCGCCCAGAGAGCTCGCGAAACTAGAGCAATTTGGTTTTAATATTTACTACTCCAAGACCAAAAGCCTAGACAGTATCGCAACCAATATTGAACAACTGAGCGAATACGCTAGCGATCCAAGCATTGGCGAAAATAACGCTCAGCAATACAGAGAGCAGCTCAACGCGTTGAGACTAGAATACAAAGATGCCGAGCCAGTAAACTACTTCTACCAGCTCAGTGAAAAGCCGATCATCACTGTTGCTCAAGGACACTGGCCAAGTGAGGTGTTTGAGTTTTGTGGTGGACACAATATTTTTGAAGACAGCGCCTCGCCATATCCGCAAGTTGGTATTGAACAAGTTGTATTAAGAAAACCGCAAGTGATTTTCACTTCTCAGCACGCGATTGAGAATGGAACCATGTGGCAAACATGGGAAGATGAAATCCCAGCAGTCGCTCAAAATCAGATTTGGTCCCTCAATTCAGACTGGATTAATCGCCCGACAACGAGAACTTTGAAAGCGATCCAACAAGTGTGCGATTTCTTCGATAGAGCTAGGCAAAATCACTAACTATTTGCTGCGTTTTTTCGTACAATTCGCCACCGACCTGTCCCTACAATTTTAACTATAAGAGCACCAGTATCATGGACTCCATGCTGCTTTATATTATCGATTTATTTGGCACTGCCATCTTTGCCGTCTCAGGCGTATTTGTCGCTGGCCGTCTTAAGATGGATCCCTTTGGCGTCGCCGTTCTAGGCAGTGTAACCGCGATTGGCGGCGGCACAATTCGTGACATGGCATTGGGTGCAACTCCCGTGTTTTGGATCACCGATACCACCTACCTTTGGGTCATCATCATCACCTGTTTGCTGACCATGATTATTGTAAGACGCCCGAAACGTCTGGCTTGGTGGATATTGCCGGTATGTGATGCGATTGGCCTAGCGGTGTTTGTTGGCATTGGTGTAGAAAAAGCACTTATCTATCAAGATTCAGCACTAGTGGCGATCATCATGGGTGTCATCACCGGCTGCGGTGGCGGTATTATCCGCGACGTACTTGCCCGTGAAGTGCCTATGATTCTAAGAAGTGAAGTCTACGCGACCGCTTGTATCATTGGTGGCGCTTTCCATACCGTGGCGATCAGCATGGGGCACGACTCAGAAACTGCATTTCTGGCCGGCGTGTTCTCAACACTATTGATCAGGCTTGGCGCTATTCGTTGGCATTTATCATTGCCAACCTTCGCCATCAAATAAGCTATCGTTACAAAGTGAAAGGCTCCGCAAAGGGGCCTCTATCATCTACATTTTAGTGTGAACTAAGCAGCCTTCACGAAATGACCTGCTACGAAATACCAATCCCTTCCAATTTTCATCATTGATTTGTGTGCGTTTACTCGCACACGTTTAAGAGGCCTCTCTCGTACACAAATTGCAAAATATCTCCAAGTCAGTCGAACCAAGATAAATAAGTGGGGGGATTGAGGTTAGCCCCCCCCCCTTTAATTACACCTGTATAAGCTATCGCTCACAAACGGTAAAGTTAAATATTGGAATAAATATAAAGGTGCTGCTCACCACATAGCCATAGACTCAACAGAACTCAGGACCTTTAGAGAGAGTGAGTAAAAGATGAAAAACATGGCTCGAAAAGCAGAGAACATAGCGTAAGCTTTGACGTTGATATCCACGAAGCCATTAGTTATTAGATTAGCCTTGTAAAGCTTGGCGATAATGAGGTGATGCCAACATTATTTATTTCTTTACGTAGAAAGATCCGCGCCGTCTCAGAGGGGGGAGACTTACGACACAAAAATTCAGCACTTTGGAAAGACGGACATCCCAGAAATGAAAGAGTAACAGCTCTGAAAAATGGGATTATAACGGAGTGGAAAGCCAAGCTTGGTTATCACTACCTGAAATCGCAATGCCGCGATATAAAGGGCTATTCAGTGGTCAATTAAGCTTGAGATATTACAACGTTCAAGGGGCAAATCTTGTCGTTAATATATGATTATATTGAAATTCACCTCATTATCACGCCGAAAAACTGGTTAAGTTCGAAGATTACAAACCTCAAATTGCAACAAAAAGAATCAATTAGACACTCTCTCACAAAAAAACTTACCATCTGGTTAGTAAAAAAAGTGACCGCCATCAAACTTTCTAGTTAAAGTTCCTTATCTACAACCATAAGCTCACTCAATCAAAATAAACCCATCGATAAAAATCTGAACAAACATCACAAAAATGGAACACTCATCGGCACCAATAAATTATGTTACAAATGGTTTCTAGTGCAAACTCAATTTGCGCATGGCTACAATGACGCGCTCAAAAGTCAATCAGACATAAGTGTTCGAAAAAGCACTTTTAAAACTCAACTAGCCCATAGAAACTGAGTTTATAGAAACAGTACGCATCTGCTTGGCGATCAATTATCGAGCAATTGAGATGGTTATTAACCTTTAATCACGAAATAGAAATCACCCAAAATAAATTATTGACATTGGAATGGTTGTACGTAAAAAAACCTGACAGAACTTTTTATTACAAATATAATTTATTACACTTCCATGACAATTAACAAAAATAAAATAAAAGTGAAACAATTAATGCATTTGACTTAATTGTTCTACGTGGATTAACCTTTTAGAACACAAACACTAATTAGGGGATTAAAATGAACGACTCAATTAAAGAAGCTAGACTTAAGAACAACATGAAGAACCCAATTGTTGCCTTAGCACTTGGCTTCTTTATTCCAGGTGCTGGTCAAATGTACGCAGGAAGCGTCATGTGGGGTATTATTAATCTAATCATTGCTATTGTATGTGCAATTACCGTGATTGCATCTCCAATTAGTTTCATCATTTGGGCTGTAGCACTATTTATGGGTTACAAAGGCACAAAAGAGTTTAACAACAAAGTATTGGATACAGCGGAAAGCCAAGCCTAGTCTTTGCAAGAGCAATCGCACAATATATACACTCAATAGTTTGATTTAGTGGCTAGTCAAAGCCAAACTGACGACTTAAATAAAGACCTTTAACTAATATTAAAGTTACCATCATGACGATTAGAATCTTCACCATTAGCCTTGCTACTATTCTTATAACTGGCTGTGGCAACGACTCGAAAAAAGTTGAGTCTCTTGTTGAACAAGGCATCATTGAAGCAACTGGAGCTACTATGGGGCTTGTAGAAACGACCATCGATAAAATCAACTGCTCAAAGAAAAAACACCCTAATGTTAGAAATACATCATACTTTTGCGATGTATCTATCACAGTAGCAAATAAAGACTTTGGCATTGAAGAGGCAATTTCTGAATCAGGTTATTTTGACTTTGATGGTAAATAGACAATTACCCCTCTCGACTAATTTCAATCTATTAATTTAAAACACAAAATAGAACAATCGATTATCAAATGACATAGTTCAAGCTGTTTTATCAAAATTTAAATAACATATGGTGACCAAAATTATCTAAATTATTTTTGGTCACTACCTATTGCTATGAAAAATAT